>CAYWIH010000059.1:15131-28964 GCA_964458305.1 uncultured bacterium
TCGAGCATAAAATAATAGAGGAAATTCTGAATATAAAATTAATAATTTATCGCTGAATATCCAACTTTAAAAACCGTAAATTTTATCATTTGCCGATAGGCTTTGTAAAAAACGATAATGAAAAAAAGTTTTTACTTCGGTTTAATTCTGTTTGCTGTTTTTTATACAGCATCTTTTTTTGCGGACTATTTTGCCCTCGAACCAGCAGCATTAAAAATGCTCGCCATAATAGCAGTGATGTCAGTATTTTGGCTGTGGGAAACTATCCCCCTAGCTGCCACTTCGATCGTCCCTTTATTTGCTTTGCCAATGTTTGGCATTATGCCCTCAAACCAAGTAGCTTTAGCTTACGGTTCTGATATAATTTGGCTGTTCATGAGCGGCTTTTTTATCGCTCGGGCGATCGAAAAATGGGGCTTGCACCGTAGAATTGCTTTATATATTATTGAAGCGATCGGATTTGCTCCGCAAAGATTAATCGGCGGTTTTTTAATTGCTACAGCATCGATCAGTTGCTTCGTTTCTAACACCGCTACAGCTTTAATGATGCTGCCGATCGGTATTTCCGTACTCAAAGAAATAACTCCAAAACTAAATAGTGGAAAAAAGGCTTTCGCTACTGCATTAATGTTGGCGATCGCTTTTGGTGCTAACATCGGCGGGATGACAACTCCGATCGGTTCGCCTCCTAATTTAATCTTTCTCGGAGTTTTACAAGATTCTTTTCCTAATAATACTGAAATTACATTTTTAACTTGGATGACGATCGCAATTCCTATTGTTACTTTGTTTTTATTGCTAACTTGGATTTATTTGCTTAAAATCAGTCCAATTCCTGTCAATAATTATCCGCAAAGATTGCAACTCTATCGATTAGGGCCGATGAGTCGAGGAGAAATATTAGTTGCGATTTTATTTGCGATCGCCGTGATTTTATGGATAACTAGGGCCGATATTAATTTAGGCAGCATAACTATTTCTGGATGGGCTTCGACACTTGGTTTATCGAAATACGTTAAAGATACTGCTGTAGGTATTTTAGTTTGTGTGGCTTTATTTACTATCTACGCTAGGGATGTCAACCACAAAAAAACCCCTCTTTTAGACTGGGAAACTGCCAAAGAAATACCTTGGGATATTTTATTACTATTCGGTGGGGGGATTGCTTTATCTAAAGGTATAGTTGCCAGTGGTTTGTCTGCCAGTTTTGCTTCTTATCTCGAATTTGGTTTGAAAGGAGTGCCGATAATTATTGAAATTTTGATTTTATGTTTCTTCGTGACTTTTTTAACCGAGATAACCTCCAATACTGCGATGACAAGCCTGATGATGCCCATTTTGGCGGGTATTTCTCCAATACTCGATGTCGATCCGGCTTTATTAATGATGCCTGCGGCCCTTTCTGCTTCTTGCGCCTTCATGTTTCCCGTAGCTACGCCGCCAAATGCGATCGTTTATTCTCAAAAATATTTTTCGATCGCGACGATGGCTAAAACAGGATTGGTACTTAATATTATCGGAGCAATTCTGATTAGTTTGGCTTTCTACTTTCTGGCGATTCCTATTTTTAGCCTCAATTAAGTCAGAGAATATTTTTTAATTTGCTCTTGCCAAATTTTAACCATATTTTTAGCAGTATTTTCGTAACTAGAATTGGCAACAACATACTCTCTAGCTTTAACACCCATTTTTTCCCTTAAAGCTAGGTTTTCTATTAATTCTTGCAACTTTTTACTAAAATCATCGACATTTTGCGGTTCGAATAAAAAGCCGTTTGCGCCGCTTTTAATGCTAGTTATTACTCCTCCGGCATTGGGTGCGATAACTGGTATTCCTACAGCAAAAGCTTCTAATACCGTCAATCCTTTTGTTTCTTTTTCTGAAGTAGTAACGTGAATATCGCTATTAGCTAAAAGGGCCGGCATTGCTTCGGGGGCGACTCTGCCCAACATCTCAATGTTAGGGGTAAATTTAGCTAATTCAATTTCAATTTCTTCGCGCATTTGTCCGTCTCCAGCAATTAACAAAGCGACATTATTTAAATTTATTCTTCTAGCAACTTCAGCAAAAGCTTTAATCGTAAAATTCCAACCCTTATCGGGAGTCAAACGGCCGATAAAAATTAATTTAACCATGCGATCGAGTTGGGGTTTTTGATATTTATTCGCAAAAAAATTTTTCTCTCTTAAATTCGGATTGAATACTTCTGTATTTACCCCAGTTAAATTAGCAAAAATAGAATTTTTAATACCGATCGCGATCGTTTTTTCTTTAGTTACTATACTTTGAGTCATAGTAACATCGTAAGAATTATAAACTCGAGCCAAAAACTTTTTAAATAAAAATTTCATCGCCGCCATAGCTAAAACAGGCAAAGGAAAATAATCATCTAAATAATCTAAAAAATTAGTTCTAAAAAAAGTCACGCAAGGGATATTATTTTGTTTGGCAAAATCCACCCCAGCAACCCTTAAAAATCCAGTAAATAAACGTTCTGGTTCGTCGACATGAACCAGATCCGGTTGAAACTTTTCTAACTCTTCTAAAACAGTTTGATAAGACTGGCGACTGACATTGCGTTCGAAATCTATATCCAAAAAAGGAGTGCTAGCTAAATTAACAACTCGCACCCCCGGCATAATTTCACCAGTATATTCGCGCCAATTAGGATATATATATTCGATCTTACTGTAATCCGGGCAAAACAATAAAATTTGATATCCCCATTCGCTCAATTTTTGCAAGCGATACAATCCAGTTACAGTAACTCCATCCACAACCGGAAGAAATCCAGAACTAATAATAGCTATTTTCATTTAATTATTTAAAGATTTAAATTCAGTTTTAGTAAGGGATTTATTATCGTCGATCGCATCGGGTAATTCTTCCTCGATCCTCATCAAACGCGGCTGACGAAAAGCCATAAAAGCAGCAAAAATATTTAAGAAACCGACCGAAATCAATAATAAAGCAATGCCGCGCCCTTCTCCAGTCCCCATAATGCGACCGATAAGAGTATTTGCTAAGATACCATTTTCCATCATGGCCGGTTCGAATATCAGTTCTACCAAAGGGCCGGTAATAATATAAGCACAGATCGACAGCGATCTTTCTAGCATCTGTTGCAAAGCAAAAACGCGCCCTTGCAGGTTTAGAGGTACTTTACTTTGCCAGATCGCCTGATTGCAACTGACGATAAAAGGTTGAGCGAATAAATAACCAAAAATCCCCAGCCCAGCCCAAATTAAAGAAGCCCGCAAACCCCCTAAAACCACCGAAAATCCTTGCAAAACCACGAAAAACAACACCCCGTAAATGCGCCGCTTCGGCCCGCCCCAAACGCCGATCGCCACGCTACCCAGTAACATTCCGCAACCACCCACAAACAAAACCAAACCCAAGCGATCGCTAGATCCCATCTTTAAGACAAAAGGCCAAAAAGAAACCTCTAAAGCACCCATGCTGAAGTAAGTGATGGCGATAAACAACAATAGTCTTTTTAAGCCCGGGCGATCGACTATGTAATTCCAACTCGAGCAGATATCTTGCCATAATTGAGCTATATTGACCCTTTTGACCCGATTGATTCTGCTTTGGGGTATTTCTGGGAAGCGAACCATTAAAAGAGTTGTCAGGGCAAATAAAAAGGTACTAGCATCGATTAATAAGATCCCTTCAAGTCCGATCGATTTAACCAAAAAGCCAGCTAAAAGGGGAGAAACTAACTTAGCGATCGCTTTGGAAATTTGTACCATTCCGTTGGTACGACTGTAATTTTGCTTAGCAACTAACTGGGCGATCGCCGCCGTATATGCTGGTAATTGAAAGGCATTACAACAAGATACCCAACAAACAGCGATGTAAATATGCCAAACTTGCAAATTCCCCGTAAATGCTAAAGCCATCACCAGCATCGTGCAGATTCCCGCCCCAGTATCGCTTAAAATCATCCCGTAGCGACGATTGATGCGATCGACCATCGTTCCCGCTATCGGAGAAATCAGGACGTTAGGCAGATACATCAATAAAACAATTTGACCGAATTGAGTTATCGATCCCGTTTGTTGATAGACCCAAACCCCCATCGCAAATTCAGTTAATTTAGATCCCAATAGGGATACGACTTGCCCTATCCAAACGAGAAAAAATATCCTCATAACTTAGTTTTCCTTATAGCCCCGATTCGGTTTGACAATTTATTAGTGTTAATAAGCTGGTTCATTTTAATTTAAATTTCTTTATAATATAATGCTCTTATGCCGCAATTACGAACTGTCATAGGAGTTTTAATTGTTGTTTTAATCTTTAGTTTAATTAAAAGTCTTTATGTAACAGATAATACTAGCACCTAAAAAAAAGATCTAAATTAAGCTATATAAAAAAGTTGATAGAACTATTTATCGTGTCAAATTTTAATAAAATCAAATCGAGACAAACAGATCGATCGACAAACAAAAGTTTGAATAAATGATATTTGTAGGAGTTTTGCGTGCGTTGTCTTAATTGCGGTCATGAAATCTTAGAACCCTCGATTGCCAATTGTCCAAACTGTCACGTCAACTTGGCTTCTTTAGTAGGAGATGCTCTAGCACCTGGCACTTTACTGGATAAAAAATATACCATCAAATATCCATTGGGCCGGGGAGGTTTCGGGATTACCTATTGCGCTCAGCATACTCGAACCGAACAAAAACTAGCAATTAAAGAATTTTATCCGCGAGAATACGCAGTCCGCGAACCCACTACTGGAACTTTAACAGTTCTAGACTCCAGTCAGATCACTTACGAGCGAGGGATGAGACGCTTTTTAAAAGAAGCAAGAACTCTAGCCAAACTCAACCATCCTAATATCGTTCGGGTGCAGGATTTTTTTGAAGAAAAAGGTAGTGCTTATATTGTCATGGAGTTGATTGCAGGTATAACTCTCAGACAAAAATTAAACTCCCAACCGAATAGATCTTTTTCGCCGATCGAAGCTCGAGAGTTAATGAGTGCTTTAGTCGAAGCATTAGGAGAAATTCACCAAGCTTCAATCTGTCATTTAGATCTCAAACCAGAAAATATTTTAATCACATCCCAAGGTAGAGTCGTTTTAGTCGATTTTGGTGCTGCAAAACAAGGAATGAGTAAAGGGACTACCAGGGCCTTTACCCTCGACTATGCCGCTCCTGAAGTTATTTCTGGCGATCGAGTCGGCAGCTACAGCGATGTATTTGAACTCGGAATGCTACTTTATGAAATGCTCGTCGGCAAAAAACCACCCACGGCGATGAGCCGCTTTCTCAATAATAATTGGCAACCAGAAGAGTTAGAGCAGCCCTGGCAAGATTTAGTAGCTTCGGCACTGCAACTACACAAAGAAGATCGACCCAAAAATGTAAAAGATTGGTGGTATCAATTTTTCCCTCCCGTACAAGAAAACCCCTCCCCGATCGCCCTATCTGATTCTCAAAGCACTTCCAGTAAACCAAGTTCTGCTAGCTTGTCTGTTTCTGCTAACAAATATTCTCAAAATAACTCGATCGCCAAAAAAGCCTCGAGATCTCGTCAAAGCAGTTCGCAAATTAGTAATTCCCAAAAAAATACTAATAGCTATCGCTTTATAACTTTAGAATTAAAAGAATTTCAATTTGAGACGCTCACTTTAAAAAAACAAGCCTCTTGGTTCGGTATTAATGCCTCAGTTGCGATCGAACGCCGTCAATCTACCAATACATACTTTAGTGAAGATCTCGGAGCAGGTGTTTTTTTAGAAACTGTTAATATCCCTGGCGGCACTTTTATGATGGGAGCAACAGAAACGGAAAAAGATAGCCACGATGACGAAAGACCTCAACGTCCGGTAATAGTATCTCCTTTTTTAATGGGTAAATATCCCGTTACTCAAGCACAATGGCGCGTAGTTGCCGAAATGAAACCCGTCGATCGCCGTTTAGATCCCGATCCGGCCCACTTCAAAGGGGACGATCTTCCCGTAGAAAATATTTCTTGGTACGATGCAGTAGAATTCTCTCAGCGATTGTCAAGAGAAACCGGACGTAAATACAGGCTACCGAGCGAAGCTGAATGGGAATATGCTTGTCGGGCCGGTACGAACACTCCTTTTTATTATGGCGAAACTTTGACCGACGAACTGGCTAACTATGATGCTACGGTTACTTACGCTTTTGAACCTCCCGGAAAGTCAAAAGAAACTACCACCCCAGTAGGTAGTTACCCCGCTAATGGTTTTGGTTTGTACGATATGCACGGCAATATTTGGGAATGGTGCGCTGACAACTGGCACGATAATTATCTCGAAGCACCGAACGATAGTCGTCCTTGGCTCGCCGGAGATCTCGATAACTTCGCTCCAATGCGGGGCGGTACTTGGAGTCTCGATGCTGCTAGCTGTCGTTGCGCTAACCGTCTCAAACTCAATCGTATCATCGAATATAAATATTTTGGCTTTCGAGTGGTTTTAGATATTCTCAGAAGTTAAATAGCGGCAATTGCGACGATTTTTTCTCCCGATTTGAGATTGACGATCGAATCGCCCGTACCTTCTTTACCCCAGAAAGGAACGGATTTCATTTTAACAATCAGGCGACGATTTTTATTAGTAAATAAAACGGCTTGACCTTTGGCTTCTGCTTTGACTATGCCAGCTAAAACATCTTCCCGCTCGCTAAATTGAATGGCATCATTAATTATTTCTTTAGAAGTTGCTTGACGCAAAGTTCCGAATGGCAATCTTTTCGCGTAACCCAACCCAGAAACTAATAAAAGATTGTCCTCGCGATCGCAGATACGACAACCAGCTAATGTTTCGCCGTAACGCAAGCGAACTATCCGATCGCCGATGGCATTGCGTCCCATAATTGGTAAATCGTTATCGTTAACCATCAAGCGAATTATTCGCCCTTTTGAGGTTGCGATCGCTAATTCTTGACCTGATTCGACTAAATAGGCACAATTCAAGCAATCTTTTTCTTTTAGTTTGATGGCGATCGAACCGCGATTGGAAATATCTTTAATTTCTTCTGTTGGCAATCTTTTGATCCTGCCTTTTTCAGTCAGTAAAATTAAATCTAAATTTTGATTTTTGGGAAATAAAAAGTGAGCTACGGTTTTTTGGGCGTTTTTTTGAGCTGTTTGGGATAGTAATTTTAAGGGAGTAATTTTCCCTTTTTTGTAATGAGGAATATTTTTTATTGCTAGGGGATAAGCTTTACCGTTGTCCGTAATAACGATTAAATTTTCTTCCGGTTCGATCTCTAAAGTATCGACAATAAAATCCTCTCCTTTTTTAATTGCCGCAGCAGAAGGTTTATTATTTTTATCGGTCTCTTGCCAGCCGATCGCTCCAGAATGAGAAATTGTTAAGATAGAATTTTTTGGCGGGCAGTTAGATACATTTAGATCGAGAGTTTGCTGTTTATTTTTGTTAGTTTTAACGGCAGATTTAGAGCTTTTTAGTGGTGTTTTTGCCAGAGAATCGGCCGAAACGATGCGAGTGCGACGCGGATCGCCAAATTGACGTTTTAAAGAGCGCAACTCTTTTTTGAGAGCTTTCATTAATTCGTGGCGATCGCCCAATAATTTTTCTAAATTTGCAATTTGCTCTTGTTTTTCTGAGTATTCTTCCTGTAATTTTTGCCTTTCCAAACCAGTCAGACGGCGCATCGGCATTGCTAAAATAGAGTCGGCTTGAGCGGGAGTTATGCCTAATTTTTCTTGAAAAATTATTTTCGCACTGCTACCATCGGGTGCATTTCTGAGAATGTCGATCGCTTCGTCGAGATTATCGAGAGCTAAAGTCAAACCTTCTAATAAGTGAAGTCTTTTGCGGGCTTGTTCTAATTCGTAAGTATATTGCCTGGTCAGGGTTTGTTCGCGAAATTCTAAAAATTCAGTTAAGACTCGACGTAAAGAGAGCTGAGAAGGCTTTTTATCCACCAAAGCCAACAAAATTGCCCCGAACTTACTTTCTAAATAAGATTGCTGATAGAGTCGCTGCAATAAATCTTGAGGATCGGTATCTTTTTTTAATTCTACGACCACTCGCATCCCGTTGCGATCGCTTTCATCCCGTAAATCGGAAATTCCTTCTAAACGACCGTTATTTACCAAACCTGCCACTTGCTCGATCCAAGCTGCTTTATTAACTTGATAGGGCAATTCGGTGACGATAATCGCACTTTTTTCAACTCGACGACGTTTTCCGGTGACGAACCGCTCTATTTGAACAACACCGCGCACTTTAATTATGCCCCGTCCGGTGCGATAAAACTCCTTAATTGCCGAAGTTTCGATAATTTGACCCCCGGTAGGGAAATCCGGCCCCGGAATCAACTGCCACAATTTTTCGTCGGCCAGATCCGGTTTATCGATTAAAGCGATCGCCCCATCGACAACTTCGCTTAAATTATGGGGTGGGATGTTGGTTGCCATACCGACGGCAATTCCCGAGCAACCGTTGAGTAATAATAGAGGAAGTTGGGCTGGTAAAACGACCGGCTCTTGCTGAGAGTTATCAAAATTAGTGGTAAAGTTGACCGTTGCTTCTCCAATTTCACTTAACATCGCGCGATGAGCGATCGCAGCTAATTTGGTTTCGGTGTAGCGCATTGCTGCTGGAGGATCGTTATCTACCGAGCCAAAATTACCGTGGCCCGATAATAAAGGGTAACGACTCGAAAACTCTTGCACCATGCGAACTAAAGCATCGTAAACGGCTTTATCGCCGTGGGGGTGATATTTTCCTAAGACATCTCCAACCACGCGGGCGCATTTGCGATAAGGTCGATCGGGAGTCAATCCTAACTCGTGCATGGCGTATAAAATACGGCGATGAACTGGTTTTAGTCCGTCTCTTACGTCCGGCAAAGCACGCCCCACGATCACACTCATGGCATACTCGAGATAAGACCGTTCCATCTCCACGTGTAAAGCTGTGGGGATAATTTGACCGTTCCCTGAGAGATAATTCTCTTTTACCATGAGTTTTTATTTCCTGTTTATTTGTTTGTTCTCAAGATAATTGCTTATTATTGTGTGGAGAATAATAATTCGATCGATTCTTAAATTAGCCACAAATTATTTTGATTCTCCTTTTCTAACATTGCATTTTATTCGTTGCAGCGTCTAGTAAAAATTAAGACTCCCATAATCAAATAATATCTATGACAACTGTTCTGATTGTAGAAGACGACCCCATAAATTTTCGTGTTTTTTCCAAGATCCTCACCAAACGGGGCGGTTTGGACGTACAAGGCACTGAAGATGTCGAAGAAGTAATCCGCATTGCTCGCTCTGGGAAGATTGACGTTATTTTAATGGACGTTTCTCTTTCTCGAAGCGTTTATCGCGGCGAACCTGTAGATGGAATTAAAATTACTCAAATTTTAAAAGCCGATCCACAAACTTCGGGGTTACCAATTATTTTGGTGACCGCTCACGCCATGGAGGGCGATCGCGAGAGTTTTCTTCAACAAAGCGGTGCGGACGGTTATATCTCCAAACCAGTGGTAGATCATCACCAATTTATCGCTCAGATCAAAGATGCTGCTGCCAAAAGATCGCCTTAATGCTTAAGTTACTCTCGATCGCGCTAAAAAACAATCGAGTTTCAAGCAGGGGAGTCAGGAGAGTTTTATTTTAGTAACTAGTTTTTCTAATTATTATTTTTGGCAGATCGATTTTAATTAATCTACTCTCCTGTCCCGATTCGATCGGAACTTACCACGGCATTAGGTCTTTATGGATACTCCCGAGACTATTTTTTAATCTGAGGGAATTAAAGCATTAATTTGGGGTATTGCGAAAAAAACTTTAGTATCTGCCATCAGGCGATCGCCCCACAGATTTTCCCGCAAAAATTCTAGATCTCCATAGCGAGCATCTCTACCTAAAGCAGCTTTTCCCAATTCTATGGCCTTTTGTCGCTGACCTTTAGTAAAAAAAGCTACCGCTAAGGCTAATTCTGGTTCTGGTTGCTCTTTATCGATTTTCAGGGCTGTTTCCCACCGCTCGATCGCTCCTTCAATATCTCCTCGTTCGTATTTGACTAAACCGACGTTATTGATCGCGGGCCAAAATTGAGCTTCTAGTTCGATTGCTTTTTGATAAGATGCGATCGACCTGGAATATTGACCTAATTTTAAATAGGCATTACCGAGATCGAAGAGTGCTTCGGGGGCTGCGGGCCTTTTTCTCAAACCGGCTTGGATGTTACTTACAGCAGCTCGATAATTACCTTGACGAAAATAACTCGAACCGAGGGTAAATAAAATTCCTTCTTCATCGGGAGCTAGTCTTCTGGCTGTTTCTAAAGCTGCTATTGCTTGGTTATATTCTTCTTTTTCTAGGTATAAATTGCCTAAAATAAACCAAGTTTGAAATAAATCTGGAGCTAATTGAGTGGCTAATTTGGCTCGGGGAAAGGCAAGATCGTATTGTTCGAAAGCTATTAGTTTGGCAGCATCTTGTGCTAGGAGTAAGCCTTGTTTTTCGAGGGTAGCATTGTCTAATTTGAGGGTGTAGGGTAATAGAGCTTGAGCGGAAACTGGGATCGCACCAAAGCAAAAACTTAAGCCGATCGGAATTAATAATAATCCTTTTGTCAAACTCATTTTCAAAGGCGATCGAGAACCAGCAATAATTCTAGCAGAGGACGAATTTACTCTTTTTTTCTGCTTGTTTCTGCCTTCTTGTTTATTTCCTAACTTATGTAAAAAGTTGAATAACCAATTACGCTTGACCACTAATATCGCCTCGTTGCAAATCATCATACATATCAATCTACACAGATAATGCTCTACTAAAACAAGATCGATTTTATTTAAAAATCGATTCTCTGGTGTAGTATCCCGATCTTTTTACTATTTCGGTATCGCTAGTATAAGTTAAGAACCTAATATTTCCTATCAACCTTAGCGATCGATCGATTGTTATTCTTCTATTGAGTCTAGACTATGCAAATTCCCTTATTTGGTCGTAAATTAAGCAATTCTCCTCCTTGGTTGTTGGGGTTGGCTGCTGTTGCTGCTTTAATTATTGGAGTCGGTACTTATAGGGTAATTCAAAGTCCCCAATCTCGATCTCAGCTCCAGCAATTAACCGTAGCCGCACAAAAACAAAATTTAACATTACGCATCGAAGCTAGCGGTACTGTAGAACCGAGGGAAAGAGTTAAAATTAGCCCCAAAACTTCGGGTCGCTTGGAACAATTATTGGTAGAACAAGGAGATAAGGTCACAAAAGGCCAAACTCTGGCTATCATGGAAAATACTCAAGCTAGCGCAGAAGTAGATCGAGCCAAAGCCAACCTCCAGCAAGCAGAGGCCAATTTGGCAAAAGCTAAAATTACAGTTCCTCAAGAAATAGCCCGAGCAGAAGCTCGTTTAAATGCTACATTGGCAGATTTAGCTAACGCTAAAGCCAGAATTCCCCGACAAATAGAACAGGCTCGAGCTAGGCTGAATACTGCTAAGTCTAGATTCGAACTGGCAAAACAAAGGCGCGATCGCTATCAATCTTTACAAGAGCAAGGAGTTATCGATCTCGATCGCTACGATGAGGTTTTTAACGAATTTCAAAGTGCCGAAGCCAATCTTTTAGAAGCGCGACAAAATTTACAACAAATTCAAGATACTCGCAACCCAGAAATCGATCGCTTAGATGCTGGTGTTGCTGAAGCTAGACTTGCTTATACCCAAAGACTCAATAGTTCGAGCGAAGATATTCAAAGTGCGATCGCAACTCGAGATATCGCTGCTGCTCAATTAAAGACGGCCCGAGTTAATTATGAAGATACTTTCCTGTTAGCCCCTTTCGACGGTATTATCACCCAAAAAGAGGCGACTGAAGGGGAGATCGTTTCTCCTTCTTTGGGGGCGGGGAGCAGCTCGATTGTGGAACTGGCTAGAGGTTTGGAAATTATTGCTAAAGTACCGGAGGTGGATGTCGGTCAACTTCAAGCAGGACAACCTGTTAAAGTTATTGCCGATGCTTATCCCGATCGGGTTTTTGAAGGTAGAGTCAGATCGATCGCTCCCGAAGCAAAAATTGAAAATAATGTTACTTCTTTTGAGGTTCGAGTTGCTCTTTTGACGGGCCTTGACGAACTGCGATCGAAAATGAATGTTGATGTTACTTTTTTAGGAGAAGAAATTCAGAATGCTTTGGTAGTTCCTACCGTCGCGATCGTAACTGAAAATGGCGAACCTGGTGTAATAGTTGTCGGCGATAATAATAAGCCTCAGTTTCAAGGGGTCACTTTAGGCCCGACTATTGACGATCGCACTCAGATTTTATCTGGTTTGTCGGCTCAGGAGCGAGTTTTTATTACTTTACCTAGAAATTATCGCCGCAGCGATCGATAAAATTATAATGTTTTGTTAGCCAAAACTAATTTAATTAAAAAGATTCTCTTTGCCAGCAATGAAAATAATACCTACAGTTAATAGTTCTTCTGGTTTGCTTCTCTTTATCCGCCGCGCTAAGGCTATTTTGCGTCCTCTCAATTTTATGGAAGAACGTAACCGGAAATATGGGGATTTTTATCAAGTAAAATTTGAAAATTCTCCGCCAACTGTTATAGTTAGCAATCCCCAGGCGATCGAAGAAATTTTTACGGCTTCTTCCGATAGTTTTGAAGTTGGCAGTAGCAATAAAGGTTTAGCTTTTTTAGTAGGAGATAATTCTTTATTATTATTAGATGGTAAAGCTCACAAAAATCGCCGTCGTCTCTTAATGCCTCCTTTTCACGGCGAATCTTTACAAGAATGCAGCAATAAAATAATCGAAATAACTAAAAAAGTTACTAAAAATTGGCAAGCAAACGAAACTTTTATAGTTCGCGAAGCAATGCAAGAAATAACCTTAAGAGTAATTTTGAGTGTAGTATTTGGCATCGATTCTGGCACGAGATACGATCGCATTAGAGAAAAACTAACTACTCTTTTAGAAATATTTAGCAATCCTTTGAATTCCAGTTTAATGTTCTTCCCTTCCCTGCAAAAAGATTGGGGTAAATTTAGTCCTTGGGGACGCTATTTATTATTAAAAGAAGAAATTAGAAATTTAATTTATGAAGCAATAAAAGAAAGAAGGGAAATAATCGCATCTGGAAAATCAGAACGTCGCGATATTTTTAGTTTATTGTTATTAGCAAAAGACGAAAACGGCGAGGGTATGACAGATGAAGAACTACACGATGAATTAATAACATTATTATTCGCAGGACACGAAACCACAGCATCCGCTTTAGCTTGGCTGTTTTATTGGATTCATTATCTGCCAGAAATTAAAGATAAACTATTGTTTGAATTAGATTCGATCGGAGATAGTTCAGATTACAAAGAAATAAATAATTTACCTTATTTAGATGCAGTAATTTCTGAAACATTGCGAATATATCCGATCGTCGCCGGGACTTTTTCCCGCATCGTTACTAAACCAATGTCAATTATGGGCTACGATCTAGATCCTAAAACTTGGGTAAGAATTTCTATTTATTCTTTACACCACAAAGAAGATTTATATCCAGATTCCAAACAATTTAAACCAGAAAGATTTTTACAAAGAACTTATTCTAATTACGAATATATTCCTTTTGGAGGAGGAAATCGTCGCTGTTTGGGTTCGGCTTTAGCACTATTAGAAATGAAATTAGTTGCAGCAACAATTTTATCTCAATTTGAATTAGATCTAATTAAAAAAAATCAGATGATACCAGTGCGTCGCGGTTTGACCCTCGCCCCTCCAGCTAAATTTAAAATGGTAGTAAAAGATAGAGTAACGAGTAAAAAGTAACGAGGCGAAACAATTAATAATTGTTTTGCGAGTTTT
>CAYWIH010000060.1:0-14676 GCA_964458305.1 uncultured bacterium
ATAAGTGGTGATTCCTATGTAGTGAAAATAGGATCGAACATCCAAAGGTTGCGCTAAGCTCCCGCGACAATAATACTTGTGTACTAAAAAAGGTAATTTCAGTTAAAATAATTTGCATTATTATGACATTATTTAAATCAAATTTAATTTAAACTTACTGATTAAATTACTAAAATCATTATTATTAATAAAAGGTGCTTTAACAATTGAACAAGATTTTTATCCTAGCTGTGGTAGTGTGGCAGCTAGATTCGCTTTTAATACTTTTTCAGCAGACTCTAATTAAATTAAAATTTAATCGATCTTCGGAACTGGAACGTATTTACTATAAGAAACTGGCACTTGCAAACCCTGGATTCTCATATTTTGAATGCGATATAAATAGGCAGCTCCAGTCATGATATGATAAGCTATATCGACTACGCTTCGGTTTGCAGGTGCTTCTAAATAAGATCCTTTTACCCAGTCGTTAAACGAACCCATTGCCGGGCCGCACCAAATTTGATAATCTACTTCTCGGCCTTTTTCTCCCGAACTAGACCAACGAGAAGATAGCCCCAAATACCAACGAAATATCATCGACATCTTGCATTTTGGGTCTTTTTTTGCTGAAGCAAGCCTTTGGGGGTCTCTCGTTTCGTAGCGTTTGACGATATCTTGCCAAACTTCGTCAAGATTCTTTCTAAAAATTTGCTTTTCGATCTTTTCCCTTTCATTGGTAGGAATAGCTTCGATCGAATTGTAATTGCGATAAAGATCGTACAATTTTTGAGCGCGGAAGGGGAACATCGTACCTTTTTTAAGTACTTGTAATTTTACGCCCATCTCAAACATATCGGCAGCAGGGGCCATCATTACGTCGGTCATCTCCGCTTTAGCCAATAATTGCTTCGTATACTCTGAAGTTCCTGCTTCAATACAAGATTGGGCGATCGATCCGGTAACAACATAAGCTGCACCGATGGTGAAAGCAGCTAAAGCAGCTTCAGGCCTACCGATTCCTCCAGCAACGCCCACTCTAACGGGAGTAGAATAGTCATACTTTTGCTGAATTTTATCCCTTAAATTTACTATACCAGGAAATACGCAAGTTAAAGGACGATTGTCGGTATGACCTCCAGAATCGGCTTCTACGGTGATATCGTCGGCCATAGGTACTGAACTTGCTAAGCTAGCTTGAAGTTCGCTAATTAAACCCCGATCGACCAATTCCTTTAATATTTTTAGGGGTGCTGGTTCGATAAATTTACTGGCAACTTCTTTGCGAGAGACTTTAGCAATTATTTTATTGCTAATTGCAATTTCGTCATTGCTATCGAGAGATAACCCTGCGGCGCGATAATAGACGATAGAGGGAGTAAGATCGAGAAATGCTGAAGCTTCTACCGTCCTAACGCCATATTTTAAGTATAAATCAACTGTATTTGCTTCTAATTGAGGATCGCTGGGGCTGTGAAGTAAATTAAAAGCATAAGGGCCTTCGGGAATAACTTGTTGAATGCGTTGAATTGCCATTTCGATGCGATCGAGCGTCAAACCTCCCGCACCAAAAGAAGCCAAAATCTTTTCTTTATGTAAAGCTATAATCAATTCTTCGGAGGCGATCCCCCCAGCCATAGACCCAGAATAATAAGGATACTTTACACCATAAGCTGCACAAAAATTGCGATCGCCCAAATTTTCCGGCAATACGATCGGTAAAGTCATTAACAATTGAGTTGTTTTGGAATCTAAACTTAAAATCTCGCGATCGTGAGTTATGCCTATTTCATTATCAACTTTAACCAAATAACAAGGGCGATCGAGATCTAATAATTTATCTTTAATTCCTTCTCCATCGAAAGATATGTCGATCGCTCGATTTTCTGGGATATAATTTGTTGCTTGGCGATCGAAGTTCAATAAATTTCTCATTTTTCTAACCTCCTTTTTTTATTTTCAAAATTAACTATATACTGGGAAATTGATTTTAACATTAGGCAAATAGTTATTGGTTAGTAATATGTTTAATTGATATAATCTGTTTTGAATGCTTTAAACTGTTAAGCATGTAAACTGCATTTATAGCATTTCCTTTATTTTTGAGCTTTCTTTGCGAGCTAAGCCCCATTCGCCACCGCGATGCTCTGCGAACTGCGGCGAACAGGCGGTGCGCTTTTTTCAAACAATTAATCATTTCGATGCCAATAATTGTTTTTCTAGCTGTATGAAATTATTTGAAATTTAACATAGGTCTAATCCTTTTCTTAATCAACCTATGGTCTCGATCGATAATCTTATTAAGATATTTATCTCGCCTTAATATAGTTGTTTGCTCTAGTAATTTTTCAGATTCTAGTTGTTTTATCCCTAAAGGATATGCCCGATTGCAAACAGCCGGAGGCTGCGACGCGAAGCGTTTCCCGGTATTAATAAAATCGATAGTATTTCCATCCGAGTCGAGGTCGCCCTATACAAATATTTCCACTTTCCTTTTACCTCGATCTAAGTTCGATCGAATCACCAAGATTTTTCAACTGCTCTTAAATGTGGACGAATCCTTTGTTCCAATAAGAGTGAATATTTTTGAACCCATCTATACATAGTGGTATGGTCAACGGAAAACCTCGCTAGTCATGAAAAATAGTATTTACATACTACTAAGTATAGATGATTTTTGAAACAGAACCGTAAATACACGCTGTCTTTTTCATTATTATTTATCTCTATATACTACGCTATATTTCTATTTAATGCCCAGACTGTAATAAGCGTTGTCGCTTATTACGGATCGATCGGGATTTCAGCGAATTTTTCGCTCTCCTCTTGCCAATAGATAATAGTTTAAGTTATACATATAATTTAAGCGAATCAATATTAATACTGAGATCGCGGCCTGAAGAATATAGCTATAGGACAAAACTGTTAGTTAATTACACGAATATTACCTGCTTAAATGATTAAGAATATAGCAAAAAATAACTATTAAAATTTAAACTTTGACTTAAACAAGAGAGCAAATTATGCACTTTATGCACTCGTTTGCTATTTTTGCGATAGATCGAAGTAAATTTTAATTCTTGATAATTTATAAAAATAAGTTTACAACAGCAATAATAATAATATGAGCAATAATAAACTACTCGAGCGACAAAAAGAGATCGAAATCAAACAAGCGAATTTTATTGATAAAGAAAAGCTAGAAGACAAGAAGAACAAAAAGCCCGAAGGACTGAACAAATTTAATTTAATTTGGGGAATAATTAATATTGTTCTTTCCACCTTTTTAATTTTATTAGTAACTCCAGCAGTAAGAACGTTAATTGGCATACAAAAAACAGAAGAAGTAGGACAGATAGAGAGTAAAGTTCTTACGGTTCAAACTGCAAAAATACAAAAACAACAATCCTATCAAGTAAGCAGAAATTATAGCGGAAAAATAGTTGCTAATAGAACTAGCGAACTGGGTTTCGAACGTTCTGGAAAACTTTTGAAGATTGCGGTACAAGAAGGAGAAAGAGTTGAAAAAGGTACTCCTTTAGCTTATTTAGATACGAGAAGTCTCAAAGTGCAAGAAAAAGAATTAATCGCACAAAGAGAGCAAGCAATAGCCAAATTGAGAGAAATGAAAGCAGGGCCGCGAGCGGAAACAATTAACGCAGCCAGAGCCTCAGTAAGAGATTTAGAATCTCAATTAAATTTAGCCCAAAGAAAACAAACAAGAAGAGAACGATTATTTGCCGAAAGAGCAATATCTAACGAACAACTCGACGAAGTTATCTTTGAGGAGAAAAGAATAAGAGCGCGTTTAGAAGAAACTCAAAGCAGATTAAACGAGTTACTCGCCGGAACTAGACCGGAAGTAATTCAAGGGCAACAAGCTCGCGTAGCGCAATTAAATGCTATTTTGGAAAACCTGAGAATTGAGATAAAAAACAGCGTTCTCATAGCACCTTTTGAAGGCACGATCTCTACTCGTCGAGTCGATGAAGGAAGTGCCGTATCGATCGCCCAACCAATTTTGCGATTGATAGAAAATCAAAAAATGGAAGCAAAAATAGGCATCCCCGTTACTACCACCAGTCAAATTGAAATAGGAAGCTCGCAAAATTTAGAAATTAACGGCAAAAATTATCGCGCAATTGTCAGTTCTATTTTACCAGAATTGGACTCTAGTAATGGAACCGCAACTGTAGTTTTAAGTTTAGATAAAAATCAATTTCAAGATATTTGGCCCGGTCAAGTAGCAAAATTATCGGTCACAGAAAATATTTCTGGCACTGGATATTGGGTACCAACTACAGCATTGGTTAAAGCTAATCGAGGATTATGGGCCGCTTACTTATTGGGAGAGATTCAACCAGGGGTGCAAGATACCTTTAAAGTAGAGAAAAAATACGTAGAAGTAATTCACTCAGAAAGTGAGCGAGTTTTTGTGCGGGGGACTTTACAACCGGGCGATCGCATCATTATCAACGGAACTCATCGTTTAGTTTCTGGACAATTAGTAATTCCCTTTGAGGAGGACAAGGGCCTCGATTACAAATTATAATTAGTAATTTGTATTTTTGTTACTCCTACGAAATACAAACACAAATTGATATATTTATCAATCAAAAGAAGGAAGAAGGCCAATTTTCAAGTAGATTTTAACTACTTTTAATTGAAGACTCTTTATAAAATCTCAGAATCTACAGCTTTTAGAATTATCATAAAAATTGAAAATACTTTATGATAATTCTAAAGAGTTTAGCTTACCTGGTAAGAAAGAATTATTAGATTCTTCTTTTAATAATCGAGATGTTGTTGTTGATATTATGGATTATTCGCTCGAGCAATCAATTAAAAAACAAAAATCTTTTTATAAGGGTTTTGTTCGCGAACAAAACTTTTATTTCGATAAAAATAAATTAATTTTAATTATAATATAAAAAATTCATGAAAGAGTTCCATAAAAATCACCACCAACTTCACTTAAAATTCATAGATCGGGCCAATTTAAAAAAAAATCATAAATTAGCTCGTGACTATTTTGCAAAAAATATTTATAGATTTTATGGCCCTTTTTTAAGAGTTATAAATGTAATATTATCCAAGTATATTTATGAAGGATATCGACTGCTGACAGTAGATTTAAAAGCCTTCTCTTGCTTGTGATTAAAAATATGAATGGGCAAGTATTTCAATGGCATAGCGAAACGGATGCTCAAAGGGATTCATTTTGCCACTTGGGACAAAGACGTTTATACTTATCGTTAAGTATTGCAAAAATTAAATTTATTAGCTATTTGAGAGTATACTAACCTAATTATTTAAGAATTTATTAAAGCTTTTAGAAAAAAAATCAACAAAAACTACCTAATGATAATGACAAGCAGATCCCCGCTAAAAGAGCGAATTTTTAATCGCTCCTGGCAACTCCTTCGTTTAATAATTCCCCATATCGGGTTTATCATTGGCATGACGACGATCGTTAGCGATCGCAACCTTCATTTAGAGCTATTGCTACCCACCTACCTTTTAACCGCAATAACAGGATTAGGATTTACAGTAGGATACCATCGTTTATTTTCCCATCGCAGTTTTGAACCAGTGAAAAACCTCAAGATTTGCCTGGCTATTTTAGGTTTAATGGGCTCTCATTTAAGTATTGCAGAGTATGCCGGGATACATCGCGCTCATCATGCGATGAGCGATCGATTTGGAGATCCACATTCTCCTAGAGTTGGAGACAAGGGTTTTTGGCGAGGTTTTTGGTACGCTCATACAGGCTGGTTATTCGATCGCGATCTGGATATTAAAGATTTGACGCGGAAATATGCTTCTGATTTAGTCAAAGATCCTCTTATTTCTAGACTTGACAGATTACATGTTTTATGGTTTACTTTAGGCTTGATTTTGCCAGCTTTGTTAGGTTGGGCCGTATTTCAAAGTAGAGAAGGTCTTGTTACTGGATTTGTCTGGTGGGGATTAGTAAGAATATTCCTCCAAGATCAGATTGAATTTTGTACCCGCGCGATCGCTCATTATTGGGGCGATCGTGACTTTGAAACCAAAGATTACAGTACAAATCATCCGATCGCCCTTTTATCTTTAGGAGAGTGGCATAACAATCACCATGCTTTTCCTCATTCTGCGAATCAAGGTTTAAAACCCTGGCAATTTGACTTTAATTATTTCCTGATTATAACCTTGGAAAAACTAGGTTTAGTTAGCAATGTCAAGCGAGTATCTCTACAAGAAATAAATAAAAATAGTTAATAGAAAGAGCAATTATGGAAAGAACTATTTCTTTTTGGACTCGTCTTAGAAACGAGCCAAATATTTTTTTAAAAAAGTTAATCGATCGGTCTTTATTTTTATTCAATTTAATTGCGATTGCTCCTTATACAATTGTATTCACTTTGGAAGTTACCAGTAAAATATTTTTTTGTATTTTAGAAATTTTGCGCTGGATTCCAGGTGTCAAGAAACTGGAACAAATTCAAGAGCAAACGGTAATTTTATTAGCAAAAAAAATTATGAAGGATGAACGAGATTATCCTTTTTTGCAAACGATTTTTGCGATCGCTCCTTTGTTGATTTTTTCCGTGGGGTTGCAGTTAATATTGCCTGGATTTAGTTGGGGATTGGCAGTATTGCACCTAGTTCTGCTTTTCGGCCCGAGAAAGTTAGATTTTTACTTTCATTTTTTTGCTTGCAAACACTTAGAAGCTCATCGTTTACAGGGTTTATATAAAAAGCCATACAATTTATTTTTGAATCGATATTTTGAATGGTTCTTAGGTGTTTTTTACGGTAATATTCCAGAAATGGAACGCTGCGCACATATTGGTATTCATCACGCAGAAAATAACGATTATCGGGATAATTTATCGACATTAAAATACGATCGAACTAAATTATTCCATTTTATCCAGTACGTATTTTATAACTCGTATTGGCACAATAGCGGGTTGGGAGTTTTAGTTTATTTTTACAAAAATAAAAAATGGAAGCTATTCAAGCAAATGGCAATAGGAATAACCTTTTTCTACAGTGCAATACTTATTGCTTTATTAGTAGATTGGCGGTTTTGCTTAATGTATCTGATTTTACCGCACTTAATTCATCAGTGTTTGAATGCATTTTTAAATTGGACTTGGCATATTTTCGCCGATCCAGAAGAGCCAACAAATTATTACACTGGAACGATTACGCTGATCGAAGATGAAGATGATTTTATGTACGAAAACTATCATCTTACCCATCATTTACAACCCTCTCGACATTGGAGCGATAATTATACCCACTTTCAAGCCAATCAAAATGGCATATATCGCGACAAAAGTGCGATGGTATTTAAGGGCATTAACTTAAAAAAAGTCTTTGTCTTAACTACTCGATCGACAGACCTTGATGAACTAGCAAAATATTACGTAGATTTAAGTAATAAACTCGACCGACAAGAGATCGTAAAATTGCTAAGAGCCAGAACTCGTCCGATCGAATTAACAAGGTGATTTTTGTTAAAAAATAGGATTTTATAAAACTCAATATCAATATAAAAAATGATACGACAAAATATTACCAGCTCAATGCTGCAAAAAAATCCCATTGCAATTATTGGCATAGCTTCTCTGTTTCCAGAAGCAGAAAACAACCAAAGATATTGGGAAAATATTATTAATAAAATCGACTGTATTAAAGAAGTTCCTAATACTCATTGGAGTACTGAAGATTACTACGATCCCGATCCGAAAACCCCAGATAAAACTTATTGTAAAAAAGGCGGATTTATTCCCAAAGTAGAATTTAATCCGATCGAATTTGGAATACCGCCAAATGAACTAGAAGTTATCGACGTATCTCAGTTACTATCCCTAGTTATCGCCAAACAAGCAATGGAAGATGCGGGTTACGGGGAAAAGCGGCAATTTGCTAGGGAGCGAGTTGGGGTAGTTATTGGGGAAGCGGCGATGGGAGGACAAGCAAGTATCCCTTTGCGTGCTAGATTGGAACATCCTGTTTGGCGAAAAGTACTTAAAAGTAGTGGGCTTTCCGAGGAAGAAACCGAAACAATTATCGAAAAAATACTTGCTAGTTATAAAGCATGGCAAGTAAACTCTTTCCCGGGAATGTTAGGTAATATTATCGCCGGAAGAATAGCTAACAGACTCGACTTAGGAGGAACTAACTGTACGCTAGATGCAGCTTGTGCTAGTTCTTTAGCCGCATTCAAGATGGCAGTCAGCGAACTTTTAGAGGGGGGAGACACGGACATTATGCTGACTGGGGGAGTAGATTTAGATAATACTGCATTTGCCTACTTATGTTTTAGTAAGACACCCGCTCTTTCCTTAAAACAACAAATTAGACCCTTCGATATCGACTCCGACGGTATGATGTTAGGGGAAGGAATCGGTATGATGGTCTTAAAAAGATTAAAAGATGCCGAAAACGATGGCGATCGCATTTATGCCGTAATTAAAGGGATTGGTACTTCCAGCGACGGAAAATATAAAAGTATTTACGCACCTTCTCCCCAAGGACAAGTTAAAGCGATACGAAGAGCCTATCAAAATGCCGGGTTTGCCCCGAAAACCGTCAAATTAATCGAAGCCCATGGTACGGGTACTTATGTCGGCGATTCCGCCGAATTTGCTGCTATAGACCAAGTATTTAGCGCAGATAAAGCTTCTTACGGATCGATCGCTTTGGGCAGCGTAAAATCTCAGATCGGACATACTAAAGGTGCAGCAGGTGCGGCTGGTGTAATTAAAGCAGCACTGGCCCTTCACCATAAGATCTTGCCACCCACAATTAACGTTACCAAACCCAACCCACGACTTAATATAGACAAGTCGCCTTTTTATTTAAATACGGAAACAAGACCCTGGGTTAGTTTACCAGAAGTACCGAGAAGAGCCGCAGTCAGTTCTTTTGGTTTTGGGGGAACTAATTATCATGTCGTTTTAGAAGAATATTCTCGAGAACACGATCGCCCCTATCGCTTGCATAAAACTGGGGATACGATCGTGTTATTTGCTAGGACACCAGCAGAGTTATTAAATAAATCTCGCAACCTATTAGAAACACTAAAATCAGATTTAAAAGAACAGTCTTACAGAGAAATAGTAGCAAAATCGAATACAGCTAAAATCCCTTTATCCGATGCTAGAGTTGGATTCGTGGCCAGTTCGATCGAAGAGGCGATCGAAAAATTAGAAATATTTCTTAAATTACTGCAAAACCAATCCCAACAAATTTGGGAACATCCTCAAGGAATATACTACCGCGAATCTGGTTTGAATTTAGAGGGGAAAGTCGTCGCCTTGTTTCCCGGACAAGGTTCGCAATACTTAGAAATGGGCAAAGAATTAGCCCTTAATTTCCCCGAACTGCGTCAAATATACGGCCAAATGGATGGGCTTTTAACTAGAGACGGACAGATCGAACTTTCTCAGGCAATATTTCCCGTACCAGTATTTACAGAAGAAGAAAAAGCAGCACAGAAGAAGAATTTAAACCGCACGGAATACGCTCAGCCAGCTATTGGAGCTTTTAGCGTTGGCTCGTATCAAATTTTGCAAAAAGCAGGATTTAAAGCCGATTTTTGCGCCGGACATAGTTTTGGAGAATTAACCGCACTTTGGACTGCTGGTGTATTGAGTTTAGAAGATTACCTTTTCTTAGTCAAAACCAGAGGACAAGTAATGGGTAGTTCTGAGGATGTGGGATCGATGTTAGCAATTAGCGGCGATTTGAGCAAGATCGAAGAGATAGTAAACCAGTTCGATCGTGTTAATATTGCTAACTATAACTCCAACAAGCAAGTAGTTTTAGGAGGAAAATTAGAACAATTAAAAGAAATTCAGCAAATTTTTAACGATCGAGGTTGTTCTACAGCGATTTTACCGGTTTCAGCCGCATTCCATACCTCAAATCTCAATTATGCGATCGAACCTTTTGCCAAAGCGATCGCATCTGTAAACTTCAATAAACCCGAAATCCCCGTTTACAGCAACCTCACCAGCAAAGCATATCCAGCCTATCCCAAAGCGATTAAAAACATTCTCAAACAGCAAATTATCAATCCAGTTAAGTTCAAACAACAAATAGAAAATATCTATGCAGACGGGGGATATTGTTTTGTAGAAATCGGCCCGAGAAACATACTAACTAGATTGGTAAAAGACATTCTCGGCGATCGACCCCATTTAGCAATTAGTCTTAACGGTAGCCGGAACAAAGATAGCGATCGACAATTGCGAGAAGGAGTTTTACAACTGCGAGTGGCCGGTTTGACTTTAAATAATTTAGATCCTTATCAAGAATATCCTCAAATTGTTAACAAAAAAACAAATCCTAAATTAGTCTTTTCTTTTAATGGCATTAATTATATCAGCGAAAAAACCAAAGAAACTGCAATTAAAGCTTTAAATAACAGACATAAAATAGTAAACTTATCGAACCCTCAAGAAACTTTATCGAAACCGAATTACAACCCTATAAAAACGATTATGAAATCCACTTATAAATCAGAAAAAAACATCGACACTCAAAAACTGTCAACTAATATAGAAAACAATTTAACTAGATTCGATCGCTACCAAAAGGCTATCCTCAACATTCACCAACAATACTTAGAGCAGCAAAAAGAATATACTAAAATCTTTTTTGACTTGATGCATCAGCAAAATTCCTTAATTGCGAGTGATAATTATGCCGCGGCGACAGAGGAACATAAATCAGCTATTATCGAAAATTTTGAACGCAATATGCTGCGCTTTCACCAACATCAATCCCAAACTTTACAGGGATACGAAAAAGCGATCGAGCAGCAAATAGAATCTGTAAAAAACTTTTGCAAATTAACCCAGCAACAATATAGTTTACTGGTTTCAGATCTGGATTTAGCTCGCAACGAAATATTTGCTAATTTGGTTCAAAGTAATGGAAGCGAAAAGGTATTTAGTAAAGAAAATAGTAATAATAAAACTTCGATATTTTCTGAGATAATTCCTAAAAATAAACCGGAGAAAGAAGCTCCAATTACATCAGAAATAATTGCCAGCAACGGTCATAACAAATCAGCATCAACTCCTCAATTAGATGCTATTAACTCAATTGACAGTAATGGTAATAAAGGTGGGGCAACTTTTTCTCTCATAAACGTTTTCGATCCGATTCACAAAAAGAAAGAACAAAAAGTACCGACCGACAAAACAAATTTCGGGTTTAGTGAAGATAAATCGGAAAAGATTGCCACTAACGAACATAATAAAAAAGCAGCAATAGCAGAGATCGAACCAACTCCAACGAGCGGCGCAAATACAGTTGTTGGTTATGAAAAAATAGCGAATACCTTATTAGAAGTAGTCAGCGAAAAAACTGGATATCCTACCGAAATGCTGGAAATGGATATGGATCTCGAAGCAGACTTAGGGATAGATTCGATTAAAAGAGTCGAAATCCTCGGAACGTTACAAGAAATGTATCCTGACGTACCTCCACCAAACCCAGAAGAAATCGCCAAACTTCGCACTCTAGTACAAATAACAGCAGTAATAGCAAATTTAATTAACGATCGAAACCAAGTATTCGTAGCGGAAAAAGAAAACTACAACCCTACCAAAACAGTAGCAGCGATCGAACCAAAAGAAAACTACAACGCTAGCGAAACAGTAGCAGATACCAGCGAGATCGCCAAAACCTTATTAGAAGTAGTCAGTGAAAAAACCGGATATCCTACCGAAATGCTGGAAATGGATATGGATCTCGAAGCAGACTTAGGGATAGATTCGATTAAAAGAGTCGAAATCCTCGGAACGTTACAAGAAATGTATCCTGACGTACCTCCACCAAACCCAGAAGAAATCGCCAAACTTCGCACTCTAGTACAAATAACAGCAGTAATAGCAAATTTAATTAACGATCGAAACCAAGTATTCGTAGCGGAAAAAGAAAACTACAACCCTACCAAAACAGTAGCAGCGATCGAACCAAAAGAAAACTACAACGCTAGCGAAACAGTAGCAGATACCAGCGAGATCGCCAAAACCTTATTAGAAGTAGTCAGCGAAAAAACCGGATATCCCACCGAAATGCTGGAAATGGATATGGATCTCGAAGCAGACTTAGGGATAGGAAAAATCAAAGGATTTGAAATTATCAAAGCAATGAACGAACATTTTCCCAACGCATCCAAAATGGATCTGATTAACATCGCTCAATTACGTACCCTCGGAGAAACGATCGAATATATCGATCGCAAACTGGCTCAAAAAAAAAGATCTCTGCTCAGTTCAATCTAGAAGATAATAAAATTAGGCGCAGCGTAGTTAAATTAAAAACCCTTCCTCAACCCGATTATTTAGAATTCAATCTGCGATCGCAAGATATCTGTTTAGTTAGCGACGACGGATCTACAACTGCACCCACATTAGTAGCAGCTTTGGGTGCAAAGGGATGGAAAGTAGTAGTTATTAGTTTTGGGGAAAATATTTCCTCTTCTGAATTACCTCCAGGTATTCCCAGAGTAGTTATACAAGAGACTGACGACAATTATATAAAAGCTCAACTAGAAGATATTACCAATAAATACGGTTCGATCGCAGCTTTTATCCATCTCCATCCCTCATTTACTCTCGGAGATCGAATATCCTATCGAGAAGCAGATAAAGCAATCGTCAAACAAGTCTTTTTAACTGCCAAACATCTCAAAAAACCCTTAATGGAAACCGCAATTGCCAATTTCAGTTGCTTCATCACAGTAACGCGCTTAGACGGTAGTTTTGGATTGGGACAAAACAGTAATTACAGTCCTATTGCTGGGGGTTTATCTGGTTTAACTAAGAGCTTAAACCAAGAATGGCAACCAGTATATTGTCGAGCGATCGATCTAAGTCAAGATTTAGAATCGGAAACTGCAACTAACTCAATTCTCGCCGAGATACACGATCCAAATCGTTATATAACTGAAGTAGGTTACACGCACGATTTGCGATCGACTTTAACTATTTAAATAATAAACCTCTGAACCCCCGAATACAACAATCCTACTTAATAGAAGAAACATGATTGTCAATCCACTGCTTGGAAAAACAGTCTTAATAACTGGAGGAAGTTCCGGTATTGGGAGAGCAACAGCAATAGCATTTGCTAAAGTTGGGGCCAAAGTAGCGATCGCCGATATTTCCGAAGCAGGGGGAGCAGAAACAGTTAACCTCATTCACCAAATCAATAAGGAAGCTATTTTTATTAAAACTGACGTGTCTTCTGCCAAACAAGTCAAAGAGTTAATGAAAAAAGTAGTTGCAGTTTACGGTTCGATCGATTGTGCTGTAAATAATGCTGGTATTGAAGGGGTGAGAACTTCAACTGTCGCTTACAGCGAAGCAAATTGGGACAAAACCATCGATATTAACCTCAAAGGGGTGTGGTTGTGTATGAAATACCAAATACCATATATGAGAGAAATTGGCGGTGGTGCGATCGTTAATATGGCTTCGATCGCCGGTTTGAAAAGTTCCTTACCTGGTTTTTCTGCCTATACTGCCAGCAAACACGGTTTAATTGGCCTAACCAAAGCAGCAGCTGTAGAGTATGGTAGAGTTGGGATCAGAATTAATGCTGTTTGTCCTGGTTTTATCGCAACTCCAATGGTGAGTAAAGATGAAGACAGATTGGCTGAAATTGAAAATTGGATCGAAACTGCCGTACCTCTGGCACGTTTTGGAAAGCCAGAAGAAGTCGCCGCAACTGTTATTTGGTTGTGTTCTCCTGCTGCTTCTTTTATTACCGGACACGCTTTAGTCGTCGATGGTGGTTTTATGGCGAGATGAGCGATCGATTAGGGAGGAGGGAGAAACTAATATTTTATTTGTTCTAGCAATTTAAAATTACTAAACTAATTTCAAACTTTTGTACAGACGTTTCATGAAACGTCCCTACGTTACTCGTTACTTTAAAACCCTGTTGCCTATTGCCTTTTTACTTGTTATTTTTGATTATGATTAAACCCGATTCTATTTTTATTGTTAGTGGTGGGGCGAAAGGTATTACAGCTAGATGCGTTATTGAGCTGGCGAAATACTATCGATGTAAGTGGATTTTATTGGGTCGATCGCGCTTAATTGAAAACGAACCTAGTTCGCTGCAAAATTGTATTTCTGAATCGGAAATTAAAAAGCAAATTATGGAAGATTTTCTCGCAAAAGGAGAAAAACTAACCCCGGTAAAATTAGGTAATAGATGTAAAGAAATTCTTTCCAGTCGCGAAATAAAACAAACTCTTACTACTCTGAGGAATTTAGATAATTATGCCGAGTATATCGATTTAGATGTAACGGATACTACAGCCGTCAAAACTAAAATCAGCGCGATCGAACGTAGGTTAGGAATTATTACCGGAATTATTCACGGTGCAGGAAATTTAGCGGATAAATTAATCGAAAATAAAACAGAAAAAGATTTTGAAAAAGTTTATTCTGCCAAAGTTAAAGGGCTAGAAAATCTTCTTAATTGCGTCGATCTAACTCAGTTAGAGCATTTAGTTTTATTTTCTTCTGTTACCGGATTTTTTGGCAATGCTGGACAAACAGATTACGCTTTAGCTAACGAAATTCTCAACAAATCAGCCCATCTAATCAAACAATATAATCCTAGTTGTCACGTAGTTTCAATTGATTGGGGGCCTTGGGATAGTGGCATGGT
>CAYWIH010000060.1:14776-16924 GCA_964458305.1 uncultured bacterium
TGCTGCAGCTTGGATCGGTACTGCTTGCGCTCAATTATATCCGGGTTATAAGTTTTTTAGTATCGAAAATTTTAAAGCTTTAAAAGGAATTATTTGTGAAAAAAATAGTCCGAAAGAATATATTCTGGATATTTCTGAGATAGTTAAAAATAACGATCGAATTGTTTTTGAAGCACGCGTCTGGAGTAAATTAAATAACAAAAATCATAAGCTATCTCATCGCGTTCATTACAGTTGTCAGGTACAAATTCAAGCCAATATTATTGAAAATAAGAAAATAGAAGCGATCGATTACAGCCACAAAGAAGAAATTATAAAAGGCAAAGATATTTATCAAAATGGTACTTTATTTCACGGTAAATCTTTCCAAGGTATCGAATCGGTTTTAAGTATTGAAAATCGAAAAATAGTTTTAGAATGTATCGCCCCAGAATTAGAAGATATAAAAAAAGGACAATTTTTAGATACTGTTTTCAATCCTTACATTGCCGATACTTTTTTACAAGGTTTAGTTGTTTGGGTGAGACAGTTTTATAAATCGGCTAGTTTACCATTAGAATTCGATCGCTTTACTCAATTTGAAACTATATTAACCGGACAAAAATATTACGTTATTGTCGAGATAACAAAAGATAGTAAAACCAAAGCGATCGCCAATATTTTTGCTTGTAATTCTCAAGGTAATATTTATGCTTCTTTTTCTGGTGCTTCAGTAACTATTAGTCCTCAATTAAATCATCTTTTTAACCAAGGAAAAAGGAAAAGGTAAAATGGAATATGCTTGAAAATTTAAAAATAACTAATAAGAAAACATAATAATATGAAAAAAATAGCTATTATCGGTATATATTGTCTTTTCCCTGATGCAAATAACCCCCAAGAATTTTGGCAAAACCTTTTAAATAAAAAAAAATCTATCTCTCCTTTAACCGAAGCAAATATGTTAGTAGATCCTGCTATTTACTACGATGCTGAAGTAGGAAAAAAGGATTGTTATTATTGCGATCGTGGCGGTTATATAAAAGATTTTCAATTCGATCCGACTGGATATAAAATCGATCCAAAATATCTAGAAAGTTTAGACGATATCTTTAAATGGTCGTTATACATCGCTAAAGAAGCTTTACAAGATAGCGGCTATATAAATAAGGAATCTATTCTAAAAAAATGCGGAGTTATTTTAGGAAACCTGTCGATCGCAACTAAATATTCTCAACAACTCATATCCCCGATCTATAGAAAAACTTTAAATTCAGCAATAAGAAATCTCTTCGAAAAATCTAATTTTAAATTACCAGAATTACCGACTCAAAAAAACATTTCTCCTTTCAATATATACAGTTCATCTTATCCCAGTATTTTAATTTCTCGAGCATTTTCACTAGGAGGAATTAACTTCGCGATCGACGCTGCTTGTGCTTCGGCACTATATTCGATAAAATTAGCTTGTCAATACTTAAGCTGGGGAAATGCTGACTTAATGTTAGCAGGTGCGATCTGTTGTCCCGATCCTTTCATGTCACATACGGTATTTTCCCTATTAAGAGCTTATCCCGAAACTGGCGACAGTCTACCTTTAGATAAGAATTCTCGAGGGATGGTCACCGGAGAAGGTGGGGGGATGTTAGTTTTAAAAAGATATGAGGATGCGCTGCGCGATCGCGATAAGATATATGCAGTAATTAGAGGTGTGGGTTTATCTAACGACGGTAAAGGGAAATATTTCGTCAGTCCCAACCCAAAAGGACAGATTTTAGCCTTTGAAAGGGCATATCGAGAAGCAGAGATAAATCCAGAGGCGATCGAATATATAGAATGTCACGCTACAGGGACGGAATTAGGCGATCGCACTGAATTAACTTCTATAGATAGTTTCTTCGGCAAATATAATAATAAACCTCATCTCGGATCGGTAAAATCAAATCTCGGCCACCTCTTGACTGCTGCGGGAATGCCGAGCATTATTAAAGTTATTCTCGGTATGTCTGAGGGTATAATTCCGGCGACTATCAATATAAAAGATCCTTTATCTTCAGAAAATCCGATTATCAGTGATACTGTTGCTTGGAATAGTCAGCAAAAATTAGCCGCAATAAATGCTTTTGGTTTTGGGGGTACTAATGCCCATTTAATTTTAGAAGAAGATAT
>CAYWIH010000060.1:17024-28544 GCA_964458305.1 uncultured bacterium
CCTTTACCATCTTTAGGTATTGTGGGGATGGACGTATATTTTGGGGGATGTGACGGTTTAGAAGATTTCGATCGCACTATTTATGAAGGTTTACAGCATTTTATCGAACTTCCTCAAGATCGTTGGTTGGGGATAGATAAAGAAAAAGCATTATTACAAGAATACGGTTTTCAAGATGGAGTTGCACCATTAGGGGCATATATAGAAGAATTTGAATTAGACTTTCTTAAATTTAAAATTCCGCCAAAATTAACCGAACAACCTACACCCCAATTATCCTTAATGTTAAAAGTGGCCGATCGCGCCCTAACTGATGCCAAAATAAAGCCAGGATCTAATGTAGCGGTTATAGTTGCTGTCGAAACAGAACTAGCATCCCATCAATATCGTGCCAGATCCGATTCTCAATGGCAATTAGAAGCAGGTTTAGCCGACAGTAATATAAATATATCTCCAGAAGATCTAAATAAACTATCCGATCGCATTAAAAATAGTCTCCATCCTAGCCCAGAAATAAATAGCGTCACTAGCTACATCGGCAATATTGTCGCTTGTCGGGTTTCTAGTTTGTGGGATTTTAACGGCCCTGCTTTTACAATATCAGCTCGAGAGAATTCTGTCTTCAAAGCGATCGAAATAGCACAGATGATTTTAGCAGAAGATATTAGTATAGATGCTGTTTTAGTAGGTGCGGTAGATCTTTGTGGTGGAGTGGAAAATGTTTTAATCTCGAATAAGATCGATCGCATTAATAGAGGTAAAGCTAGTTTAAGTTTCGATCGCGATGTCGATGGATGGTTAGTTGGTGAAGGTGCTGGGGCTGTAGTATTAAAAAGTAAGATTGAAAATGGCGATCGCGTTTATGCGAAAATTGATGCTGTTAGTTTGGTAAGTACTGAAACAACAAAAGATAATAATCCCTTAGCGGTATCTTGTCGCGATGCTTTTGCTAAAGCTAATATTACTGCATCAGATATTGGCTATGTAGAAGTTTGTGCTAGCGGTATATCTCACCAAGACGATACGGAAATAGAAGGTTTAATAGCTGCTTATTCTGAAAATACAGAAAAAGATCTTTTAAGTTGCGCGATCGGATCTGTAAAAGCAAATATCGGTCATACTGGTGTTGCTGCTGGTATGGCAAGTTTAATTAAAACATCTTTATGTCTCTATGACGGTTACATTCCCCCAACTCCTAAATGGGAAAACCCAAAAAATCTTCAAATATGGAAAAATAGTCCTTTTTATATCCCAACATTTTCGAGAATATGGACGCTACCGAAACAAGTCAAAAAAAAATATGCAGCAATAAACGGTTTAGGATTGGATAATACTTACGCACACCTGATTTTATCAGAAGTTGCCCAAACACAAGAAGCAAACCATACCTACCTACAAAAAAATCCTTATAAAATATATCCTCTCGCTGGAAATAGCGAAGAAGAGATCTTACAGCAATTAAATCTTTTAAAAACTGTTCTTACTAAAACTACTTCTCTAGAAGAAACAGCATCTAAAACATTTACCGCATTTCAAAATAGATCTTCTCAATACGCGATCGCGATAGTCGGATCGAATAAAGACGAATTAATAAAAGAGATAGATCGTGCTACGTTAGGAGTAAAAAACGCTTTCAGTAAAAGTATAGATTGGAGAACGCCTAACGGAAGTTATTTTACAGCCAAACCTCTCGGTAAAACTGGCGATGTTGCTTTTGTTTATCCGGGGTCGTTTAATACTTATATAGGTATGGGAAAAGATCTTTACAAACTATTTCCCAAAACCAAGTATATCCTCGATCGCTATACTTCTACTCCAGTCGTCAAAGAATTAATAAACTTCTCTAACTCCCTTTACTATCCCAGAAGTCTTTCTAAATTATCCCAAACTGAATTAGATATCTTAGAAAGTAAGTTACTAGATAATGCTAGTATGATGCTAGTATCCGGCATCATCGCGGCGATTGTCAATACATCGATCCTTCAAGACTATTTCCAAGTCAAACCCAAAGTAGCTTTTGGTAACAGTTTAGGGGAATTAAGTGCTATATTTGCCCTCAATATTTGGAAAGATCCAGAAGCGATCGCCAAAAAGATGCATACTTCGGATATGTTTGCTTCTCAATTATCCGGCCCGATGAATGCTGTAAGATCTTATTGGGGTTTGCCATTATCGGAAGAAAAAGCTAATCAAGATTTTTTTTGGAGTGGATACGTTTTACTCACCGATGCTGAAGTTGTAAAAAAAGCTGTTTCAGCTCGAGAAAAAGTTTATATTACCCACATCAATACTCCCCAAGAAGTAATTATCGCTGGAGATAACCAAACCTGTATTGCAGTAGCAGAAGAATTGCAGTGTCATTATTTTCCCGTACCATCTTCCCATGTTTTACACTGTCAGCCAATGTATTCTCAATACGAAGAGTTTGTAAATTGGTTTGACTTGCCGATCGCAGATATTCCCAATATAGATCTTTATTCTGGAGCTAACTGTAATAAAATTTCTCCCGATGATGGTACTTTACCGCAAAAACTAGCTAAAGTATTGTGCGAAAAGGTAGACTTTCCCAAATTAGTAAACCAAGTATATAACAACGGGGCGAAAATTTTCATTGAATTGGGTGGCACCGGCCTCTCTTGTCGCTGGATTCGTGAAATACTAAAAGATCGAGATAACATCGCTATCCCCTTCAATATTAAAGGCACTCCCGACAATAAAGTAATTATCCGACTTCTAGCACAGTTACTCTCCCATCGTGTCGATCTCGATTTATCTATCTTATATCCCCAAATTTCCACAAATAATAAACAAAAATCTCTAGTTAAAAAGATCCTCCTGGGTAAAACTTCCGTGCGATCGCAAATCGCAGGAATAAGGAAAAGGGGTAATTTTTTAGAAGAAAATTTAAACTACCAATCGATCGAACAACCTACAAACGATCGAAAATTTAGCACTAAAGAAATTTCAAAATCAAAACATAACAAAGATTCTACACTTTCAAACGAGTTTTTTAAAAACAGAAAAGCAGAATTAAGATCGATCGGCGATGCGATTGCCAAAGAAATAACTATCTCCGAAAAAAACCTCAATTCTTCGCCAAAAACAGCTAAAAAACACTTCGATCGGCTTTATCCTCCAATAACTATTTTCGAAACTAAAAAAACAGCCCTTTTCGATCGACAAGACTTATTAGAATTTGCTAAAGGAAAGATCGAAAAAGTATTCGGAGATGAATATGCGATCGTAGATACCTATCCCCAGCGTATCAGGTTGCCGATGCCTCCTTATTTGTTTATTAGTAGAGTAACAAAAATAGAAGGAAATCTAGGTAAATATTTCCCCGCGTCGATCGTTACAGAATACGACATCCCTAAAAATGCTTGGTATGCTGCTTTAGGTCAAGTTCCTTCAGCGATAATATTAGAAGCATCTCACAGCAATATGTTCCTCATTTCCTATTTAGGAATCGATCGAGAAATTAAAGGAACTAGAGTTTTTCGCGCGTTAGGTGGTACGATAAATTTTCTCGATGAAACGCCAATTGCTGGCGATACTATTCGTTGCGAGGTTGAGATAACATCTGCTACCAGAAGCGGAGGAACTATAATTTATTTCTTCACCTGTAATTATTTTGTCAGAACGAGAAAGTTTTTAGAGCTAAAAAGTGCTGCTGGTTTTTTTTACGAAGAACAACTCAACCAAAGTAAAGGAATTTCTCTAACTAAAGCTGAAATTGAAGCTAGAAATAAAATAGTCAAACAATCCTTTCAGCCATTATTAAAATGTGTCAAAACTAGCTTCGATCGCCGAGATTTAATCGCCTTAAGCGGCAATAAACCCGATTTAGCTGCTTGTTTTGGGGAAAATTACCGACAAAAAGGCAAAAATATTTTATTAGGCCTACCTCCTTTACCCATACTAATGCTCGATCGCGTTACCTTCCTCGATCCTGTAGGTGGTGCTTGGGGATTGGGATTGTTAAGAGCTGAAAAAGATTTGCAGGTAGAAAATTGGTACTTTAATTGCCATTTTAAGGACGACTTTTGCTTGCCAGGCACTTTGATGACCGAAGGCTGTATTCAATTGTTGCAATTTTATATTTTATATTTGGGCTTAAATAGTTTAACTAGAAACGCTCGTTTTCAGCCAATCCCTAATTTAGCTCAAACCGGAAAATATGGCGGACAAATTGTAGCTAGTAACGTTACTTTAACTTACGAATTAGAAGTTACCGAAATCGGGGTCAGTCCCACACCTTTTGTGAAAGCACAAGCAAAAATAATTAGAGGAGATCGAGTAATTGGGCTTATGAAAAATCTCGGCATTCAATTATCTGAAATTAATTAGATTGAGCTGAAAAAGTCCCCACGATCTCGAAGATATCTGCTTCGCGGTGCGTCAAATTCTGAAGGGATCGAGTTTTATTTTATTTGCGATCGCACTATACCTGAATTCTTACTAATAAACAGTTTTTTGTGTCAGAAAATATTCTTTCACTCAATCTCACCTTAGCTTTTAAATGCGCGATCGATCTTTCCTGAAATCGCGATCTTGCTCAACGGAAAATTTACGCAAAGAATTAATTTAGTTGCTTTTTAATATATTGAGATAATCGATCGGATCTGATAATTTGATAATGATTACTAGCAATAATAATAGTCTTAACTTTAGCAATTTTGTCCCAACCGAGAGCAAAAGACTTTTTCTGGTTTTCGCTAGCGCGGAAAAGGTTAATAATGCCAGAATATTTTTTAGGTTGATATTGAGAAAATGCCATAAAATTAGCTTGATAAACTTGCAATAATTGTTCTATTTTTTCGAGAGGTAATATCTTTAATTCTTTCGCGCGATTAAACAGATATTTAAATTTATCTTCGGGAGAAAGAGCTTTAATTTCTGCTAGGGATATATCAAAATTGAGATTTAGTCGTCTGCTTAAATTTTCTGTTATTTCAACAAAGAATTCACTTTGGTCTTTTGTTTTGGAAAAGTTAATCGTACTCGGGGAGTGACTATCTATTAAACTAAGATAGGCTATTTTTTCGCCGCGATCGCTCAATTGTCTGGCTATTTCAAACGCAATTACTCCACCTAAAGACCATCCTGCTAAGTGATACGGCCCTGTTTGTTGTATAGTTTCGATCGCTTCGATATATTGGCTAGCCATATCTTCAATTTTGGTTAGGGGTGTGGAATGTCCTTCTAAACCAATAGATTGCAAACCATAGACGGGAAAGTCTTTGAGATGGTTTGCTAAGTCTTGATAGCAGAAAACACTACCCTCAATGGGATGGATACAGAATAGGGGCGATCGCTTTCCGGTTGTTTTAATGGGTACTAGTACGGAGTTAGTTTCAATGGAGTCCGATCGAATTAGTTTTGCGAGTTGTGCGATGGTGGGGTTTTGGAAGAGACTGGTTAGGGGAATTTTCTTGCCATATTCTTGCTCTATTTGTGCCATTAACCTTATTGCAAGCAAGGAATGACCTCCGAGATCGAAAAAGCTATCGACTACGCCTATTTCTTTAATTTTCAGGACTTCAGTCCAAATTTGCACGAGTCTTTTTTCTAGATCGTTACGGGGTGGGATGTATTCTTTGCGATCGATCGATTCGAGATCTGGTAATGGTAGTGCTTTGCGATCGATCTTTCCATTGGGAGTTAAAGGAAATGTTTCTAAAACCACAAACGCAGATGGAATCATATATTCTGGTAGTTGTTGTTTGAGGTAATCTTTTATATCTTGTTGTTTGTTGTTTGTTGTTCCTTCTAAAACTAAATAAGCGACCAGTATTTCATCTTTAGCTGTTACTATTGCTTGTTGTATATCGGGATGAGTATTTAAAATAGATTCTATTTCTCCTAACTCAATTCTAAAGCCGCGAATTTTTACTTGATTGTCTGCACGATCGAGATATTCTATTTTGCCATTTTTGAGATATCTTACTAAGTCTCCTGTCTTATACAACCTTCCCCAAGGACTGTCGATAAATCTTTCTTTGGTTAACTGGGGTTTATTTAAATACCCTCTGGCTAGTTGTATCCCTCCGATATATAATTCTCCAGCAACTCCTAAAGGTACTGGTTTTAAGTGCTTATCTAAGATGTAAACTCGGGTATTAGCAATAGGATGACCGATCGATACGATCGAATTTTTTGTTTCTTTAGACTCCTCAATTTTATTTATTGTCGCCCAGATTGTTGCTTCTGTGGGGCCGTAAAGATTCCAAAGTTCTGCACTTTTTGTTAATAAATTATTAGCTAAGTCTGGGGTTAATTTTTCTCCACCGCAAAGTATTTTTAATCTTTCTTTTCCTTGCCAATTTGCTGCTAGAAGCGATCGCCATGTAGCTGGAGTAGCTTGCATTACTGTTATTTCATTTCTTTCTAATATCTCTTTTAATTGATTTCCGTCTGCTGATTGTTCTTCACTAGCAAGAATTATTTTAGCTCCTACTATTAAGGGTAAATAGATTTCTAGGGCTGCTATATCGAAGCAAATAGTAGTAATTGCTAACAATGTATCTGAGTTTTTGAGTCCAGGTTTAAGACTCATTGAAGTTAGGAAATTAGTTAAGGATTTGTGGCATATTTCCACCCCTTTTGGTTTTCCTGTCGAACCAGAAGTATAAATTACATAGGCCAAATTATCTCCATTTTTGGGACTAACTAGATTAGTTTCTGGTTCTAAAGATATTGTTTGCCAGTCTCTATCTACACTAATTATTTCGAGATTTTTTTTATCAAAATTTTCTTGTAGTTTGTCTTGAGTTAGAAGTATTTTTGTTTGGGAATCTTCTAACATATAATCGATTCTCGATCGCGGATATTTCGGATCTAATGGGATATAAGCCCCTCCTGCTTTTATTATTGCTAACAATCCGATTACCATTTCTATAGAACGTTCCAAACAAATCCCAACTTTTACTTCTGGTTTTACTCCTAGTTTCTGCAAGTAGTTGGCTAATTTATTGGCGCGATTATTCAATTCTAAATAGGTGATTTTTTCTGTTTCAAACTCGATCGCCACTGCTTGGGGATTGAGTTTTACTTGCCTTTCAAAAAGTCGATCGACGGTTTCGAGGGCATATTCTCTTTCAGTATTGTTCCACTGACTGACTAGACGATCGCTTTCTTGTTTTGTTAATAAGTTGAGTTGGGATACTTTTTGTTCTGGATCTTTAGTAATGGCAGTTAATAAAGTTATAAAATTGTTCGCCATCCTCGCAATTGTTTCGCGATCGAACAATTCTGTTTTATATTCCCAAGAAGTGATTAATTCAGTTTCTTCCTCTAATATTGCTAGAGTAATATCGAATTTTGCTGTTACGGATTTGGGTTCTATTTCTGTTAGTTCTATTTCTGGTAATTGCCAAGCTTTTCTAGCTTTATTCCAAGCAAACATGACCTGAAAAAGTGCAGAATGGCTCAGATTTCTTTCCGGTTGTAAGGCTTGTACTACTCGATCGAAAGGCAAATCTGCATTTACATAAGCATCTAAAGTTACTTGTTTTATTTGGGTTAATAATTCGCTAAAACTCGGATTATTCTCAAAACGAGATCGCAATACTATTGTATTGACAAAAAATCCGATTAATTCTTCTATTTCCGAGTGGTTGCGGTTGGCTATGGGAGAACCTAGACAAATATCTTTTTGATGGCTGTAGCGGTAAAGTAAGGTAGCAAAACCTGCTAATAGAGTCATATATAAAGTAGTCCCCGATTTTTTAGCAAGGGCTTTTATTTTATTGCTTAATTCTGGAGCAATTTTAATAGTAAAACTTTCTCCTTGGTAAGTTTGTATTGGCGGACGAGGTCGATCGGTGGGTAAATTTAATAATGGGGGGATATTCGCTAGTTGTTGTTTCCAGTAATTGAGTTGATTTTCTAAAATTTTTTCTTGTAAATAATTGCGTTGCCAAACTGCGTAATCTGCATACTGTACTGGTAGTTCTGGTAATGGGGATGGTTTTTGTTGAGAGTAGCTTAGATATAAAGTCGTCAATTCTCTAATTAAGACCCCGATCGACCAGCCATCCGAGATAATATGGTGCATCATTAATAGTAATATCTGTTCTCGCTCGGATAAACGCAATAATGTGACTCTAAATAAGGGAGATTGAGAGAGATTGAATGGTTTTTGTGCTTCTGTTGTGAGTATTTTTTCTATTTCCAGTGGGGAGTAAAATACTTCGATCTCGAAATTAATTTCTGGATGTATTTTTTGTACGCTAGTGCCATTAATTACAGGAAATGAGGTGCGTAATATTTCGTGTCGGCGGGTAATTTCAATTATCGATCGCTTTAAAACTTTAATATCGAGCGCGCCATTAATTTTAATAGCCGTACTCATGTTATAGCTGGGGCTATTTTCTTCGAGTTGTTGGAGAAACCACAATCTTTCTTGTCCCCAAGATAAAGGGATATTGTCTCTATTGTGGGGTAAGGGTTTTATTGCTGCGAGATTATATTTTTCTTGTTGGCTTATAGCTTGGCTAAATTGGGCGATCGTCGAAGATTTAAAAACAGTCTGCAAGGGTATATCTATATTCAAAGCTTGTCCGACTTTAGATATTACTTGAGTGGCTAATAAAGAATGTCCCCCTAATTCGAAAAAGTCTTCGTCAATGCTAATAGGTCGATCGAGGTTTAAAATATCTGCAAAAATCTCAGCAACGATCTTTTCTGTTTTTGTTCTGGGTGGAATAAATTCTCGATCTGGTTTGGCTGTATTCTCTGGTTTGGGTAATGCTTTGCGATCGATCTTTCCGTTGAGAGTGAGGGGAAATTCTTTTAATTCTACAAATAGAGACGGAATGCTATATTCTGGTAATTTTTGTTTGAGAAAGTTTCTTAATGAGGATACTGGAGAATTTACAACTATATAACCAATTAATTTATCTTCTCTAACTACTACTATTGCTTGTTCTATTTGAGGATGACTGTTTAAAATAGACTCAATTTCCCCTAATTCGATTCTAAAACCGCGAATTTTAACCTGGTTGTCCCTGCGACCTAAAAATTCTATATTACCGTCGGGTAAGTAGCGCGCTAAATCTCCTGTCTTATAGACACGTCCTTCTCCTAAAGGATTGCTAATAAATCTCTCTGCTGTTAGCTTCGGACGATTGAGATAACCTCGTGCAACCCCAGATCCGCCAATATATAACTCTCCTGGGACACCAATGGGTACGGGTTGTAAGTTACTGTCGAGAATGTAGATCTGCGTGTTGCCGATCGGACGACCAATTAGCACTAGTGCTGTGTTATCCTTCTCTGTATCGATCGCGGGAATTGTGTATTTAGTTGCTACTATTGTGGCTTCTGTGGGCCCGTAGGTATTTAATAATTGACAACTATCGCCCGCATATTGCTGCCACTTTCTGACTATTTCTGGTGTGGCTTGTTCTCCCCCAATAATTACTAATCGTAACGATTCTGGCAGTAGTAATTGATTTGTTACTATTTCATGAGTTATCTGCTGCCAGTAGGCTGTGGGTAAATCTAATACGGTTAACTCCCACTTTTGGCACTTATGCAAGAAGGTGGCTGCTGAATTTAACATCTCCTCGGTACGCAATACCAGAGTTCCTCCACAGGTCAAACAGGGATAGATTTCTTCAGCAGCAGCATCAAAATTAATAGAGGCAAATTGCAAGATGCGATCGTCTTTTTCGAATCCGTATTCTTGTTTTGCGATCTGGGTAAAATTAACTAAGGATTGATGTTCGATCGCCACTCCATTAGGTGTTCCAGTCGAGCCTGAAGTGTAGATGATGTAAGCCAGATTCTTTGGACTCACACCACTGCATAGATTCTCAGAAGGTTTGCGAGCAATAGAGTCCCAATCCCTATCCAGTAAAACCACCTTAGCATGGCGATCGGGTATTGCCGTCAAGAATCGCTCCTGAGCGACCAAAACAGATATCTGCGTATCCCCGATCGTAAACTGAAGTCGCTCGGAAGGATAGTTAGGATCTAAAGGTACGTAAGCTCCTCCTGCTTTGAGAATACCCAGCAAGCCTACGATCGTATCTAGAGAACGCTCCACGCATATGCCGACTAAAGTCTCAGGACAAACTCCCAGGTCTTGGAGATAGTAAGCCAACTGATTAGCTTTAGCATTGAGTTCTCGATAGGTGAGTTGTCGATCTTCAAACATTACGGCTGTAGCATCGGGGGTTTCCTCTACCTGCTCCTCAAACAGCTCGTGTATGCATTTATCTGCAGGATAATCTACCTTAGTATTGTTCCATTCTACTAATACTCGATCGCGTTCGAGATTCGTAAGCAAAGACAACTGAGAGATCGATCGAGATAAATCTACCAAACAACCATCCAATGCTGTGAGGAAATGTTGAATTGCTAGATTTTGTAACTGTGGAGTAAAGATATCGCTGTGAAAGTCGAAATCGATAATAAAGTCTCCCGAACAATTAAAGTCCCTAACCTGAATATTGAGGCTTTCTTGTCCGTGTCCTAAATGAATCCAATTATGTTTTACTTCTGCTGTGGGAGTATCGAAGAAGTTTAAATGTGAATATCCTTCGACGTGATAGTTAAAAGTGATATCGTAAATATTTTTTTGCAGCAGTTGGGAATCTGTAATTACATATTGACCGTAACGCATCGCTTCAAAACTGCTTTTAGCAATGCGATCGACTAAGGAAAATACAGTATCTTCGTCTTGAATTTCTATTATTAAAGGAACTACTTGCATAAAAGAGCCGATCGTATTTTTGAAGCTTTTCAAGCGTCGATTATGTAAAGGAATGCCGATGGAAAGTTTGCAAACGTTACTAATTTTATAAAGATAAACAGCAAATATAGCGATAAAAATATTGAATATTATCGTATTATTATTTCCTGCTATTTGTTTGATTTTATTGCTCGTTTCAATACCTAAATTATGAGATATTCTTTTAACATTAGTGGTTTGTTTGTTGTTACGACTACCATAAAAGTTAATCGACTCGAACTCGTCGGCTAATTTCGCTGACCAATAAGATTTTGATTTGATATATCTCTGGGAGTTTCTAAAAGAACGTTCGTAATCTAGATATTGTTTGAATTGGGGGAATTTAAATTCAGTTTCACCCTGGTTATTTAAATAACTAGCATAAAGATTGGTAGTGTATTCGTAGATTAAAGCTAAGGAGAATCCATCCAAAGTAATCTGACTCAAACACAAATACCAGATGTATTTATTTGTTCCTATTTTAAGTAAGATGCAATCAAATAAACGCTTTTCTGGATCTAAAGGAATAGATGCTCGATCGCGAGACCATTTCATCGCTTGTTCGCGAGCATTGGCTATTTCTGAAAAGTCAATACACTCTACTAAATAGGGAAAAAATGGGATAACTTTTTGCTTTGGGATACCGTTATTTGCTGTAATTACTGTCCTTAAAGCGTCGCTAGCATTGATAACTGTTTGGAAAGCTTTTTGAAAATATTCCAGATCGATCGCATTAGTAATGTTGGAGACAAATAAATTATTATATATAGGTTTTTCTGGAT
>CAYWIH010000061.1:0-28264 GCA_964458305.1 uncultured bacterium
AGAAAAATCGATTTAAATCTTTGGGTTTCCGAACAGCCTTTAAAATTTTGGCAGCTAGAAGTAGGAACGAGAATGACGATAGTTCGTTTCAAAAATGACAAGTTAATAGTCTTTTCTCCGATTCAAATAAATCAAAAAACAATTCAGCAGATCGATGAAATTGGTAAAATAGCTTATATTATTATTCCCAATCTTTATCATCATCTTTTTGCCGCAGAATTTCAGGCTATTTATCCTCAAGCAGAACTTTGGTCAGTACCAGGTTTAGAAATTAAAAGACCCGATTTAAAACCAGATAAAATTTTGAATAAAAACGATCGCTGTATTTGGGATGAAATAGAATATTTATTTTTTGCCGGATTTCAAGCAATTGTCGATCTTAGTGGTTTCTCAACAGTAAATGAATTTGTTTTCTTGCATAAAGAAACTAGAACTTTAATAATTACAGATACGGCTTTTAATTTTGATGAAACTTTTCCTTTAAAAACAAGATTAATCAGTAGAGCGATCGGATCTTATAAAACTCTCAGACCTTCCTGGTTAGAAAAAATTGCTACCAAAGATAAAGACAAAATCAAAAGATCGGTTCAAAAAATACTTAATTGGGACTTTGAAAGGGTAATTATGGCTCATGGAAATATTATAGAAAAAGATGGCAAGGAAAAATTTAAACGAGGATATGAATGGTTTTTAGAAACAAGTTTGTAAAACAATTTTAAATTTATTTTCTGTAAAGTCGACAACAAAGCGTAAGTAATAGTGGCGACGCGTCTAGTTGTAATACCTTTTCCCAGGAAGTCGCCACAAAACTACACGCCGATCCCACCCAAAAATAAAGGTATAACATCCACCCTTGCTTTACGGTTTCGCGCGCTTTAATAAGTTTAATCTTCTACATTAACTCGCTGAGTAACGATAGTAATACCGTCCGATCGCGCGATAATTGCCGAATACCAAAGATTTCCTGGCTCGAGGGGTGCTTCTACTAATTGATAAATTCCTCCTGCTGGAAGGGGTTTAAGTTCTGCTGCAGTCGGTTCTAAATAAAGCTTGCTGCTAATTTTCTCTTCGATCGCCGCTCCAAATAAGACTTCTTCTCCTAAAGGCTCTCTAACAATAGTATCGAAGCTAAATCTTTGACCGATACGAACTTTTTTTGGTAAATTTATTCTAATTTTAGGCGGATTTTTGCCGCTATCGATTTGCGTTCTTTCCGATAAAATTTCTTGCTCGACAATTTTGCCATCGAGAAAATATTGGCGCGATCGCACGTTAGCAGAAAGCCGTATCGTTCTCGATCGATCTCGCTTCATTCCCTGCATATAAGTTGCAGTTTCGACAACAACTCGATCGCCTTCTCGTTCCCAAGATTTAATTTCAGTCTTATATCTCAGTCTCGGATATTGTTGCCAAACTTGTTTGAGAGCTTCGGGCAAGTTAGAATAGGTCAAACCGTCGGAGGTATTAAATTCGGGGCTGTAATGGCTCATGAGCCTTTCTAAATCTTGCTGATTGGCCGAATTTGCAATCTCCTCGATCGCCTCTTTAATTTCTGAGGGAACGGTTGCAGCATTTCTCGCGTTGAGGGGACTTGTTAACCCCAGACTCAAACTACAAGCCAAGGCAAAATTAAAAAGGGGTTTAGTAATAGTTCTAAAATTTCCCATCAATGGTAGCTTTGATAAAGATCGGCAATGAATTTTAACAGAAATACTCGTGTCTCAAAAATCGACCAAGTTACTGATTGCTGCTAGCGGTACGGGAGGACATTTATTTCCTGCTGTAGCACTAGCCGAACAATTACCAGAATATACCATCGAATGGCTGGGGGTTCAAAATAGATTAGAACAAACTTTAATTAAAGATCGCTATCCTTTACATACGATCGATATTGAAGGGTTTCAACAGGGTTTGAGTTTCAAAAGTATCTTTATCTTAGGAAAGATTTTAGCTTCTGTTTTTCGAGTCCGTCAATTAATTCAAGATTTAGATATTAATGCTATTTTTACTACTGGCGGATATATCGCTGCTCCTGCTATAATTGCCGCTCGCTGGCAAAATATCCCCGTAATTTTACACGAATCTAATTTTTTACCCGGTAAGGTGACTCGGGTTTTTAGCTCTTTATGCGATACGATCGCTTTGGGTTTTGAGGGTTCGAGTCAGTATTTACCTCGCGCTCGTACCGTTTATGTCAGCACTCCGGTAAGATCTCAATTTCTCACCCCTCCTGCTTTGGATTTAGCGATCCCCGAGGATGCTTTTCTTATTGTAGTTGTCGGCGGCTCTCAGGGTGCTGTAGCGGTCAATCAATTAGTAAGATCTGCTGCTGTTGCTTGGCTTGCTGAAGGTGCGGCGATCGTTCATTTAACTGGGGATCGCGATCGCGATGCTAAAAGTTTAGATCGTCTTAATTATTTTGCTCTGCCTTTTTTCGATAATATGGCAGCATTATTGCAAAGAGCCGATCTTGTTATCAGTCGCGCTGGTGCTGGAACTTTAACTGAATTAGCGATTACTAATACTCCTGCTATTTTAATCCCTTATCCTTATGCTGCTGAAGATCACCAATCTTTTAATGCTAAAGTTTTTGAGGCTGCTGGTGGGGCGATCGTTTTTCCGCAACAAGATCTCGATTCTTCTGTTTTGGAGCGAGCGGTCTTAGATTTAATTAAAGATCGAGAAAAATTAGCTCAAATGGCTGCTAATTTAGATAATATTGCTGTAAAAGATAGTGCCGAGCGTTTAGCAAGTTTGGTAAAAGATATTATTAACAGTCGATAAAAATTATATCGATCTTGCTTTTTTTTTAAAATATTTCGAGGAAATTTAAAATTAAAATTGCCCCATTATTGAGGCAAAAAATTACTCATTTAGTCTTTAATTAAAAGTCTATTCGTACAAACTATAGCGATCGAATTGTTGGGCTTGTTGCACTAATCTATTTTGTACCCGATCTCTGACTAGATCGCACAATTCAAAAATCGTGGGATCGGCAATTTCGTAATAGACGCTTACTCCTGAAGGATTTCGGTTCAACAATCCTGCTTGGGTTAATACTTTCAGATGTTTTGATAAATTTGCTTGTCCTAAACCCGTTGCTTCTGCTATTTCTGTAACGTTCATCGGCCCGGATTGTTTCAACAAATCTAATACCGTTAAGCGACTTAGTTCTGAAAGTACTTTGAAATATTCTGCTACCAATGCTAAAAGTGCCGAGGAAGTATCTGAAGGTGAAGTTTTTACCATCATTAGTTTTAAAACAAATTAATTTTAATAGTTTAGATCGCCGTGGGGCAATCCTTCTTTATAAATCGAGGTATGTGTATGAGTCAGTCGATCTCGATCGTTCGGAATGGCGATCGCCCGATATTATTTTTAAATTGGATTTAATTTTAGTTTTTTCCGCATAAAAAACTTAATACAACTAAAATTAGGTAAAAAAATTTTATAAGCTGGAAATTAGCTAATAATTTTTTTGCCAAGATTAAATATACGCTAGCTCCCTTTTTCGGGGTCTAGGTTTTTTAATACAAAATATAACCTCTCATACACTAGTGTAACTGCTGACAAAGAGGATGAATATGAAGCAGGAACTCAAAATCAGAGATCTGTGTCAATCATTTGATTATTGAGAAGAACAGTTATATAGTGCTAGATATCACTGACAAATATTTAAAATGTTGTAGCGAGTATTGTGACTTTATCGATCGATGGGATTTTAGTTCCTCAAGGGCCAGAATATCGAACGGTTCGTCGGGCAATTACAAAAACTTCCGTTCGTCTGCCAATTATAGCCATTCCTGTAGGTAGAAAACCTGCGGGAGATTACCTAAAAAATTGGTTGCGATCGAACGATCCGCAAAATTACCTCAATAATTTTCTTCTCTGTGGATTGTGCGGGAGTTTGTCGGATCGGTATAATATTGGTGATGTCGTAATTTACCGAAATTATACTTACAGCCAGAATGCCGATCGTCCTTTACAACTAGAATGCGAATCGGAATTCATTAGCTATTTATACGCAAAGTTCGCTCGAAAACCTATTTTGGTTCGAGGTTTAACTGAAGATAGGGTAGTTTCTTCTGTATTTGATAAAGTTCGTTTGGCCAGGATCTATCAAGTCGATGTCGTCGATATGGAAGGGTTTGCCGTTGGGACAGTTTTACAAGAATTAGGAAATAGAAAACTTGCGACAATCAGAGTGATTAGCGACGATCTCTTAGGAGATCTTCCCGATCTCAGCAGCGCGATCGACGATTTTGGCAATTTATTACCTTTACCTCTGGCGATCGCCATGTTAAAACAACCTCTAGCTGCTACTCGTTTGATTAGCGGTTCTTTACGATCTCTAAAAATTTTAGAAAGAGCAATCTTGGAAATCTTTGCTTAAATTACTACAAATTTACTGTTTGACAAGTTCGATCGATCTGCTCTGTTTCCGTGCAATTTTGACTGGCAATATTATTTTTTAGCTTCAGTTCTGCGATCGCAAAAAGACAACAGATTAAACTGACGATCGAAGTATAAATATTGATGTTGTTCTTAACATTCTTACTTTGTATTAGTTGTAAAAAAATCATAAAATTCCCGCAATAATAATTATTTGAAACGACTAACTATAAGGACAGAATGAAAAATTTAAAGATAATCCCTTCTACGGACTATTTTATGAAGTTATCTTTATATGAAATCTATATTAAGATATATTTTTAAGTGAAGCTACTGTGTATTTACTTAAAATAACAAAACTTAATATTAGGGGGAGTGCAATTGCTTAAGTCGATCGCGCTGAAAGCATCGTCAGGGAAATAACCGAGCAATAATTAGCATAAATAACGATCGAAAATAATTTCCAAGCTGCGATACAATTATCTTTCTAGAAATAAAACGTCTGTCGTAAGAAAGAATTCGATCGAAAACCTTATTTAAGAAGTCACCAACTCAGAAGTCAGATGAATTCCGTTTAATTAATTATTTTTCTGAACTTCGAGCGACGCGATCGTATTGTCTTTGTTCCGATAAATTTGATATAAATTACTTATACACTTCCGGGTCGATGTAAATGTTATTGAGGCTACCTAAAAAGCAGCGATCCTACTAACTTATACAGATAATAAAGAATGAAGATACCAAAATAATATTAACTTCTTGGAATATAAATCAAAAATCTAAGAAGAGGGGTATCTTGGTAAAAATATAAAAATTATTATAAAGTCAAGGAAAACTATGTTGATCTTAACCCCCGAAGATGTAAAGCCCTGTTTCATCAAATTGTCTGATTCCCAGTCATTGATGGGAATGAAATATGGAAACTGGTATTTTTACTTTAATAATTTTATTGACGAGGATTTAGAAGAAGTCAAAGTAAAATATCAACAATGGCTAGAAGATACGGAAAAAACCGGAGAAATAAGAGCGATCCTGAAAAAAAATCCTGGTTTTTATCTGTGCGTTCACCTAAGTGAATTACAACCAATACCTTCATCTCAAGCAATAGAAGATATTTGCCAAGCAATGCGAAATTCTGAAAAACTAGAAATAGGTTCTCATCGTCAGCAGTTGCGAATTTATAAAAAATGTTTTGTTGGTTCGGAAGCCGTCACTTGGATAGTAGAAAATCTTCATATTTCTCGTCCCGAAGCTGTAAAATTTGGTCGTAAATGTCTTGAAAAAAATTTATTTGCTCATGTATTGGGGGAAGATGATTTTGAAGACGATGAAAAAAAATTATATCGTTTTCGAGAAGATGGCGAACCAGACAAAAGATTTAAGTCTTTTGTATTGAGTAGGTAAAAATGGGATATGTTTGGGAAGGAAAGGCTAAATTTTTAGTTGGTAATGCATTTTATCGTCCCCAAAGCAAGGTAGCGAGAGATTTAGGGGTTTTAGCTGCTGCTATTTATAAGCGCGATCGCGGCAGTTTGCGAGTTTTGGATGCAATGAGTGGTTGTGGGGTTCGCAGCTTGCGATATTGGCTAGAAAGTGGCGCAAATTCGATTTGGACTAACGATAGCAACCCAGAATTAAAAGATCTTTTACAACAAAATTTAGCAGCGATCGGGGGCGATCGAGTTAAAATAACTCATCGAGATGCCAATCGAATTTTTTTTGATTGTTACGATCGCAAGGATTATTATGATTTGGTGGACGTAGATAGTTTTGGTGCAGGTCAGCCTTTTCTCGATACCATGTTATGGGCGGCTAAAATTGGTGGTTTAATATATTTAACCAGTACCGACGGCAAAACAGGGACGGGTCATTTACCGGAAAATAGTCTGAGAATGTACGGTAGTTATACTCGTACTCACCCAGCAGCACAAGAACAAGCATTGCGGCTGATAATCGGTAGTATCCAGCAGTCTGCGGCTAGCAAAGGATTGGGGATCGAGCCGATATTTAGCTTATTTGCCGAAAAAACTTATCGCATTATGGTGCGTTTGCTGGCTAAACCTCGTTTGAATGCAGAAAATTACGGTATCTTAGGCTACTGTCGTTTTTGCGGTCAGTACGATCCGATCGCCTGGCGCAAGTTGGGTAAAAATACTTGTAAAATTGACGGAAATTATTTAACTTTAACGGGCCCGATCTGGTTGGGAAAATTACACGATCGATCTTATTTAAAGCAATTACAAATTTTAGCTGAAAATTGGCAGTGGTGGAAGCGAGTAGAATTACTGAAAATTATGGCAGCAGAAGCGGATCTACCGCCGTATTATTATACTTTAGGAGAAATCGGACGCAGGGGTAAAATGGATATTCCCAAGCGATCGCAACTAATTGAGGCAATAAGAGATCGGGGTTATCGAGCTAGTCCGACTCATATTAACGCAGAAGCGATTAAAACCGATGCAGACTTAGTAAATTGTATTAATATAGCTCGATCGCTGAATCGTTGCTAAACCGTACCGCTTACTTTTGCTTCGAGAGTTTTGATATATTCGGTGTTTACTCCCGACTCTCTAGTTAAAGCAATTTTTCCTGTCCGAGCAATTTCGCGAATGCCAAATTTATTTAACATTTTAACGATCGCTACCATTTTACCGGGATCTCCGACTACTTCGACAGTTAAAGAGTCTTCGGAAGTATCGACGATTCTAGCGCGGAATATTTCGACTATTTCGATCGCCTCAGATCGATTCGAAGATGTAACGTTAATTTTAATTAGCATTAATTCCCTTTCTACGCAGGGAGTTTGGGTAATATCCTGGACTTTGAGAACGTTAATTAGTTTGTAGAGTTGTTTGGTAAGCTGTTCGATCGTGCGATCGTCTCCCGGTACTACCATGGTAATGCGAGAAACGCCAAATTGTTCCGCACCACCGACTGCTAAACTTTCAATATTAAAACCTCGACGGGCAAACAATCCTGCTATTCTGGTTAAAACTCCGGCCTCATCTTCTACTAAAACGGAAAGTGTATGTTTCATTAATTAACAATTACTGATTATTACGACTCGAGTTTAGCTATAATAGCTATCTAGCTCTGGTTTTGGGTCGTTTTTAAAGTTTTTTTCCAACCAATCTAAAATAATTGCGTTGAAGCGATCGGGACATTCATCGTGAGGACAGTGTCCGACTCGATCTAATAAAATTAAATCGATTTGCGGGTTGAAAGAGGCTAATTTTTCAGCCAAATTCATTTTACCGATGCGGGGAGGAATAACCCGATCTCGAGATCCCCAGATTAACAGGCTAGGTATTTCCAACTTCGGTAATAATACTTTAGCAGGAATACCGAAAGAGGTTTTAGTTGCACCGATAAATAACCGAGAAAATGCTGCAGTAGATCCGCGATCTTGGGGTGGAATTGCTAAAATTTCTACTAGTTCTTCAGTAATGCAAGCGCGATCTTCGTAAGCTAGTTTGACCCAGTTGCTAATCGTTCCTCTGCGGCGCAATAATTGGAAGATTAGGGGGATGAAAGGAGAAGATGCGACGATCGCCTTTAAAGAGCTTTCTATCGGTCTAAGCCATTTAGGAATCATTTCCTGTGATGAAGAGAGATCTAGCAAAGAAAGCATTACTACTCCTCTAGCCATTTCCGGGTAGGTTGTTGCTGCTGTTAGCGCGATTAAAGAGCCGATCGAGTTGCCAATTAAGATCGCTGGAGTATCGATAAAAGTTTGCCAAAAATCGTGTACTTGCTCGACCCACAAATTTATACTGTAATTAGCAGCAGCTTTTCGGGACGCACCAAAGCCCAATAAATCTATAGCATAGACTGTATAATTTTCGCTCAATACCGGAATATTTTTCCGCCAATGTTCGATCGCCGCACCAAATCCGTGAATTAAAATTATTGGGGGATTTATGGGGTTCGATCGCTTCGCTCTCATAAAACTAAACCGAGTTTGCCAGCCTCGCCAAACCCAATCTCTTTGATTGCCGATTCTTTGATGCCAATACTCCGGTTCGCCCACCAACAGCCTCGATTTTAAAAAAAATTTACATATCCTCGATTATAGTGTTATTTTCCCGAAATAGGCTTTTGATTGTATTTTATCAATAATTTAAAGAGCGATCGAAGGGGCGAATATAGCAAATATAATCGAATATTATAGGCAGTTTACTATCGATCGTCAGTAAAATGAATGATAGATAAACCTTAACTTAAATTCAAGACTCTAACTATAAATTAAAATACGCCTGTGAGAGATAGAAGAAGCAACCAGCGTGACGTACCCAAAATCAACGAAAAAATTCGCTTCCCGAAAATTCGTGTGATAGATACCGATGGCGAACAATTAGGCATTATTACACCCCAAGAAGCTTTAAGAGTAGCTGAAGAAAAAGAGCTAGATCTTGTCTTGGTAAGTGAAACTGCTAACCCTCCTGTTTGCCGAATTATGGATTACGGCAAGTATAAATTCGAGCAGGAAAAAAGAGCTAGGGAAGCGAGAAAAAAGCAGCATACTGCTGATGTTAAAGAAGTAAAAATGCGTTACAAAATTGAAGAGCATGATTACAACGTTCGCGTCAACAATGCAAAACGTTTTTTAAAATCAGGAGATAAAGTAAAAGCTACTATAACTTTTCGAGGTAGGGAAATTCAGCATTCTAATTTAGCTCAAAGATTGCTCGAGCGCATGGCAACCGATCTTCAAGAAGTGGCTGAAGTTCAACAAGCACCTAAAAGAGAAGGTCGCAATATGATGATGTTACTTAGTCCTAAAAAATAAATAATTTTTAATAAAACTTACAACAGTCTCGATTTCTTAAAAGAATTTAAGTGCGATCGAGATTTTTTAGTGTGAATCTTCTATAAAATTAATAATGTCAGTAATTTCTTTGATGCGGTTGTTGCTTAAAGTAAAGTAAATTTGAAAATAAATCCAGCTTTAAGTTCTATGGAAAATAAAGAATTAAAAGTTCTCCTTAAGTTAATTACTAAACCCAATTATCGCAGCAAAATTGGCGAACTTAAGCCTAATAAGAGTACCAGTGCGGCCGATCTAGATAAAATTTGTCGGAGTTTTCACGCTAGTAATTATGTCGATCTCACTGAAAAAATTACCAAAATACGCATAACCGATGAAGGTAAAATTTTATTAAAGGTAGATAGTAAAGATTTACCTATTAATCCAGAAGAAAATAAAGCAATTAAAGCTTTTTCGCCAAAAAAAGATGTTGTTAAATCTTCGGATGTAAATATTAAGCCAGCAGCAAAGCGCGACGAAGTAATTAAAATTTTAATCGATAAGGGTTTTGTTGAAGCCGCAGAAATTCAACTTTTAGAAGTTTGGCTGACAGAAAAAGGAAAACAATTTTTAGCTACTGAATTAAAATTGGGTGGCGGTGGAAATATTACTTTTAGTAAGAAAATGTTTGCCGATTATCTCGATTTTATTCGTAATTATTATGCCAAATCATCGCCTCAAACTGAAGTAATAGAAAATGGCAAAAAACCAGTACATATAAAAGATAAACCAACGGACGAAGAGATTTTAAAGACTATTATCGATTTAGATACTAAATTAAAGACAGATAATTATTTACCGATCTTTCACCTCAGAAATTGCTTCCAACCTCCTTTAACTAGAGAAGAATTAGATAATGCTTTATATCGCTTAGAAGAAGAGGAAAAAATTCAATTAAATAAATTATCTGAAGTAACTGCATACAATAAAGAAGAAATTAACGCTGGTATTCCTCAACCTGCTGGCGGATCGCTATTTTTTATTAGAGTTAACGAGTAATCGATCGCAGTAAATAATATTTAAAAATAAAACAATGAAATCTATCGACCAAGTTATTTGTAGAGAAATTAATCCGTTCGATCGCGAGTCTTTAGTACCTGGTAATTTTTGGCAAGAAGAACAAGATGCAGCTTTAGCAGTTAATTCTATTCACGAAACAGAAATAAAGCAAATTGAAGCAAATTTAAGCTTAGTTGAAAAAGATAGTTTTAGTCGCACTATTTTACTTGCAGGTGATAGCGGATCTGGTAAAAGTTATTTATTAGCAAGATTGAAAAAGAATTTTAACGATCGCGCTTTTTTTGCTTATATCGGCCCCTGGCCCGATAGTAAGTATATTTGGCGGCATACTTTACGTCAAACTGTAGATAGTTTAGTTTGCACACCTAAAGATAAAGAAGAATCACAATTATTATTGTGGTTAAAAGGTTTGTCAGCATTTCGATCGCAAGGTTTGGCTAAAAAGATTTTAGGAGAAAAAAGATTATTTATTAAAAATCTTCGCGATACTTTTCCGACTGGAATTTATAATGCTAGGGAGTTTTTTGGAGTATTATACGATCTAACAAATCCAGATTTATATTATCTTGCTTGTGACTGGTTGCGAGGTGACGATCTCAGCGAAGAAGATTTAAAATTATTAAAAGTTAAAAAATCGATCGATAGTGAAGAAGCGGCTCAAGGTATTATAGGTAATATTGGCAGAATTTCGGCTGATAATCGTCCGATCGTTTTATGTTTCGATCAGCTAGATTCTTTACCTAAAGAAAATGGTTTTATTGATTTTCAGTCTTTATTTAGTCTCAATACAACTGTTCGCAATCAAAAATATACTTTTAGAAATTATCTGATAATTATCAGCGTTATTATTGATAGTTGGGAAAGAAATAAAAAAAATATTCAACCTGCCGATCTAGCCGAAGGAAGAATAAATAAAGAAATTCGTCTCAAATATATTAATATGCAGCAAGCAGAAGCATTATGGCAAATGCGATTGCATTATATTCACGAACAAGCAAATCCTAAACATCATTCTAAGCTTTATCCTTTGTGTCGAGAACAATTAAAAATTAATTTTCCTCGTGGTAGAACTAATCCTCGGGATGCTTTAGTGATTGGTCGCAAATTATATCAAACAGGTAAACATGGTATTTGTAATACTTCTGGTGGAAATGATGATCTAATAGAACAATTTAAATTACTTTGGCAAAAAGAATATAAAAAAAATCAGCAAAAAGTTACTAAAATAACTATACTAAATGCTACAGAACTAATTAAAATGCTGCAAGAAGTTTTAGCAGCTTTTGAAGCAAGCCAAATTAAACCGAAGTTACTATCAGGAAAATACGATATTTATTCTTTTAGTTATCTCCATCCCAAAACTAAAGAAAAAATAGGCATAGTTTGGACGGAAGACGGCAGTATGAATACTTTTTGTAATGTAATGAAAGCTTCGCAGAAAATTGTAGATAAAAAACAGTGCCAAAAACTTAATTTAATTAGATGGAATAATGTCGGTCATTCTAAATTAAAAGGCAATCAAATTTATCGCAAAATATTCCTTAGCCCTCCTAATTCTCACATCAAACCCGATCTAACTTCAGTAATTTCTTTAGCTACTTATTACGAATTACATAAAGCAGCAACAGCAAATGAATTAATTATTGATGGGGAAAATATTAGCGTTGAAAAATTACAAGATTTAACTAAAGAATCTGGTGTTTTAAATAAATGCAGTCTTTTAAACGATCTGGGAATTATCGATCGAAAGATCTCGAAAGAGACAGAAAATGGTAAAATCGATCGAACTGAAGTAAAAGAGTATTTAATGAGTTTGGTTAAAACCAATCAAATTTTAGGAAAAAATACTTTATTAGATAAGACTGCTAGCAATTTTCCAGAAGTTCAAAAATCTCAAATAGAGGGATCGATTCAAGATTTGTATCGAGATAAGAAAATTAAATTTATTAATTCTGACAATAATTCCCAAGCACAATTAGTTTGTTTATTCCCCCAGGAGACTACAGCTTAATGCTTTATCTGACCCGATCGCACCAGATGAGCGATATCATTAAAGAACTTATTGCTTATAAAATTCTTTGGTTAGATACGGAAGTTGCTCATTGGGATACTCCTAGCCCGAAGTTATCTCTAATTCAGATATTAGCCGATCCTCAAGATAAAACGGGAAAATCTGTTTATATTTTTGATGTTTTAAATTTACCTAATTTGGTAGAGGAATTTATTGACAAAATTAAGGTAAACCCTGCGATCGAAAAGGTTTTTCATAATGCTAGTTTCGATTTAAAATATCTCGGTGGGAAAAATAGGGCTAAAAATATTACTTGTACTTATAAAATATCGAAAAAAATATCTAAAAATGTTTTGGGTACTTCTAATTTAAAATTAAAAACATTAGCAGCAGAACTTTGTGGTTTTACTAATGTCGATGCTGAAGAACAAGCTAGCGACTGGGGGAGGCGAAGTTTAACAAGCAAACAGCTAAATTATGCCAAAATGGACGTGGTTTATTTGGCAGCAGTTCATCGAGTTTTGTTAAAAGTAAAAGATAACATGAAACCTGCTTTAAATGTAACCAATATTAAAGTAGCTTTTGAATGTCCCCGTCTGTTTTATTTAAGCAGAAAGTTTGGTGGTAAGACTTTATTTATTCCCGAAAATTATCCTAAAGGTGTCGGCTCTATTTTTCATAGATTGGCTGAAGATTTTATTATTTTTGCTAAAAGCGAACCTCAATTACAATCTTTATTTTTTAATTCAGACAATTTAGACTTAGAACGAGTTGCTTCGCAAATGCGGCTATTATTTTACAATCAAGTTGTTTTTCCTAAATATTTAGAACCAGTTATTACTAAAAATGAGCCGAAAGCAATTACAGTAAATCGAGTTTGGCAAAGTATTACTCAATTAATTATAAAATGGGCTGAATTGCTAATTGATAATAGTAAATATTGCCGCGATCGCGAAAAATTAATCGTCAAAACTTTTATCGCAGAAGAAACAAAATTAGAATACAATTTTACTTTACCTAATAATACTCAACAAAAAATAACCGGAAAGTTTGACAGTCTAATTTACAATTACGATCGCCAGCGTTTTGCTGTAGTTGAGTTTAAAACTTACGATCCGATCGATCCTAGTCCGCAATTAGCTCAAGTCGCTCTCTATAGTTATATTCTCAAACAAGATTTGCAAGTACCTGTAGATGCGGCTATTTACTGCGTTTTACCGCAGTTTAAAGAGTATCGTTATTCTTGGGAACAATTACAAGATACTGTATATCAATTAATTCCCCATAAATTAGAACAAATGCAAAAATGGTTAAAGTGGGAGTCTCCACAACCTAACCCACCACCAACAACTAACAATCCTAATTTATGTCATATTTGTCCCCAACAAGAGAAGTGTCAAAGTTATTTTTTAGCCGAAGATATTTCAGATCCAGATTTAGAAGAATTGGGGAATAATTTAGTAAAAATATTGCAATCGTATAAAATTAATGTCGATTATTTAGATGCTGTTAATGCACCATCTTTTACTAGGATCAAAATTAAACCTCATCCCGGAATTACTGTCGCTAAAATCGTTAAATTAGCTGAAGATTTAAAAGTACAACTAAATGTTTTAAATGCTCCTTTAATTGCCACTCAACCCGGATATGTAAGTGTCGATATACCCCGATCCGATCGACAAGTAGCTTATTACGATCGCTACATTAAAAAAGAACAAAAATCCGCTAACGGGCCGGTAAAAATTGCGATCGGCATAGATTTAAATGGTAAATTAATCGAAGCAGAATTATCCGATGCTGATACTTGTCATTTTTTAGTTGGTGGTACTACTGGAAGCGGAAAAAGCGAATTTTTACGCAGTATTCTTCTTAGTTTAATCGATCGCCATACTCCCGAAGATTTGAAAATTATTTTAGTCGATCCTAAAAGGGTTACTTTTCCTGAATTTGAAAATATGCCTTGGTTGCTGCAACCGATCGTTAAAGACAGCGAAAAGTCGATCGAATTAATGGAAAGTTTGGTAACTGAAATGGAGCGCAGATACAAGCTTTTTGAAGCCGCTAAATGTTCCGATCTAAAAGCATATAATAAGCTGGGTAAAGTCGAACCATATTTAGTTTGTATTTTCGATGAATATGCCGATTTTATGGTAGAAAAAGAAACTAAAAAAGCTTTAGAAGATAATATCAAAAAAATGGGCGCAAAAGCAAGAGCCGCAGGAATTCATTTAATTATTGCTACTCAACGCCCAGATGCTACCGTAGTTACTCCTTTAATTCGTGCCAATTTACCCGCGAGAATCGCCCTGAAAACAGCTAGTATCAATAATTCTAAAATTATTTTAGGCGGAACGGAAACAGCCGCAGTTAACTTATTAGGAAAAGGCGATTTACTCTATAAAAATGGCAGCAGTTTGCAACGTTTGCAAAGTTTATTTGCTAAAAATTTTTTAGTTTAAGATTCTTTATTTAATTTTCTCAACCTTAAGATCCGATCGAGCGTAGTTGTTGCCGTAATAAGGGAAAACTAAGACTAGAATATTGTTGGTGAGTTAGTTTGAATAAACAATAAAGTTTGTGAATGCCAAACAAAAGACCAACAAATGTTAAGTAAACTAAAGAAACTAATGTCAAAATAAAAAAGGTGAGGAATTTATAAGATCTACTATGTTATCGACATCAATAAAACTTATTATTAATAAGGAGAACGAAATAATAAAAGATTTTGTTTTTGCTCGAGAGTCGATCGCGATCGGACGCGCACCAGACAATCAAGTTGTTTTAACCGAACCGAGTATTTCTCGCTATCATGCAGAAATTATTAATAATAATGGCAGTGGCAAATACAAAGCGATCGATCTCGGAAGTTCTTGCGGAACTTATCTCAATAATAAAAAATTAATTCCCCATCAAGCCGAAATTTTAAACGATGGCGATACGATCGAAATTGGCGGCTATAAATTACAATTTACCACCGAACTCGGTGTGGTTGCGGGAAAAAGTTCCGATAAGCCAGCTACACTATACCTTCCAGAAGCCGATTTTCAAACAACAGATTTTTTCAACGAAGAAACCCTACAACCTCTCAACCTCAAAGGAAGAGATAATATCAGCATCGGCCGCGATCCGAACAACGACGTAAGTATAGATCATCCCACAGTATCTCGCTACCACGCCAAAATCGAACGAGAAAATGGTTCTTTTTACCTCTTCGATCTTAATTCTACTAACGGCACTTTTGTTAACGGCAAACAAGTTCGAGACAAACGAGTTTTAAAAGTTGGAGATACGATTCATATCGGTTCTTCGAGTCTAATTCTTAATATAAACGAACAACTAATCCGCTACAACGAACAAGGAAAATTACGTTTAGATGCGGTTAATCTTAATAAAGTTGTTGGCAAAAATCTTAACCTACTTAATAATATTTCTCTATCTTTTCCGCCGCGTCAGTTTGTAGTTATTGCTGGGGTGAGTGGTGGGGGAAAATCGACCCTACTCGATGCATTAAACGGTTTTCGTCCCGCAACTAGCGGTAAAGTTTTGGTAAACGGAACTAACCTCTATCGCAATTTTGACTCCTATCGCACTCAAATCGGTTACGTACCCCAAAAAGATATCGTTCACATGGAATTAACCGTATTCGAGGCTCTAGACTATGCAGCGCAGTTGCGAATGCCAGCGGATACCACTAAAGCCGAACGACGTAAAAGGATCGCCGAAGTTTTAGAAGATCTCGACTTAACCCATCGCCAACACGTCCAAATTAAAGCCCTCAGTGGCGGACAACTCAAACGAGTTTCGATCGGAGTAGAATTGTTAACTCAGCCTAATTTATTTTTCCTCGACGAAGCTACTTCAGGACTCGATCCCGGAACTGAAGGGGATATCATGCGCTTGTTGCGAGAATTAGCCGATCGCGGTCGAACTGTAACTTTAATTACCCACGCAACCGACAATGTAATGTTGTGCGATTTGGTGGTATTTATGGCTAAAGGGGGCAATTTGGCTTATTTCGGCCCGCCAAAAGAAGCTTTAGAATATTTTGGAGTCAGCAAATTTAACGAAATTTATCTCAAAGTAGAACGAGAAAAAACACCACCCCAATGGCAAGAACAATATTTACAATCTCCTCAATACGAAAAACACGTTATTAAGCGTCAAGCACAAATCAATTACAGCACCGACAACTCTAGACTTCGCACCCCCAGAAAAAACCCTTCTGCAAGCAAACATATCTCTAGTTGGCGACAATTTTTAATTCTGTCTCGTCGCAATTTAAATATTTTGATTCGCGATCGGGCTAGTTTGATTTTAATGTTAGCGATCGCGCCTATTTTAGGTATTCTCGATTTCTTTATCTGGAAACACGATATGTTCGACGTTACCGATGGCGATCCGGGTCAAGTAATGACGATGCTGTTTACTACTGCTTTATTTGCGGTGATGGTGGGTAGTTTGGCTACCATGCGCGAAATTGTTAAAGAACAGGATATATATAAACGAGAACGCACGATCGGACTGCAAATTATTCCTTATATTTTGTCTAAAGTTTGGGTTGCTGTTATTTTAGCTCTTTATCAGGGGGCGATTTTTTTACTATCTAAATTTATTGTGGTCGATATGCCGCGATCGCCTCAAGATCTCTTGCAATTTTATATAACTGTAGTTTTAGCAACTCTTGCGGGGATGGTGATGGGTTTGTTGGTTTCTGCGGTTTCTCCCAATCAAAATATTGCTCCTTTATTGACGATCGTGTTTTTAGTGCCGCAAATTCTCTTTGGTGGCGGTTTATTATCGGTACAAAATGCCGGCCTTCCCGCACAATTATTAAATAACTTTTCTTTAACTAAATGGTCTTTTGAATCTTTAGTAACTATTACTGATTACGGTAAAGATATTGCTGCCGATCCTTGTTGGCATAAATTAACTGCCGAACAACGGGAAAATCTCACTGAAACTGAGGCGAAAAAATGTAATTGTTTGGAGCGAAATATGTTTAAAATGTGTGAATTTCCTGGTATTAGATCTAATGCGGATTCGGTTTTAAATAAATCCGAACCAGAAAAACCCACAGAACCAGAAGAACCCCCAACAGCACCGAATAAACCTCAAGTTCAATCTCAACAGGCTAACCTCGAATATCAATTAGCATTAGATGAATACATAAATGAGGTCAAAAATTACCTCGAACAAATCGAACAATACCAAGAAAATATCGATAGTTGGCAAGAGAAATACACTAAATGGAAAGGTCAAACTGAAGGGGCGATCGGCGAGGCTGAAGGTATTTTAGGCCGCTTTTACGAGAAATATGGCTCGATGTACGATGTCGATCTTATCAGTCATTGGACTAAATTGACTGGCTTAATTGCGGTTATGTTTTCTTTAATTATTTGGTCGCAAAAACGGAAGGATATTGTTTGATTTAATTTAAAATATCGAAACCTGCGGCTATTTTCGATCCGGTATAATTGGCAACCCATCCGGCTGGACTATCGAACAAACGAATGCAAGAAAATGATGGTTTTTCTCCCATATCGAACCAGTGGGGAGTGTTGGCGGGAACGCTAATTAAATCATTTTTTTCGCATAAAATCTGATAAACTTTATCTTTTATATGCAGGCTAAATAGTCCTTTTCCTTTGACAAAAAAACGAATTTCGTCGTCAGCATGAGTGTGTTCGGATAAAAATTTCTGACGCATTTTTTCTTTTTCGGGAATGTCTGGGTTAACGTTAATTACGTCGTAAGTTTGATAGCCACTTTTTTCGATTAATTTTTGAATATCTTCTCGATATGCTGCAATAATTTCTTCGTTGCTAGCATTATTTTCTATTTCTTTTTTTGCTTGCCATCTTTCAAATAATACGCCCACTTTTGCTAATTCTGCGGCGATTTTTTCTCCATCTTCAGCTGCTAATAATGGCTTTTTCGATTCGTTTTCTGGATAAATTTTTAATTGACTCACGATCTTTTTTTTATCTGTTGTTAGTTTTTCTCTATTATCTATTCAGTATATCTTCAAAACTTTTCTGCAAAAAAATATTTTTTGTAATATTTTTTAACTAAGTTTGTCGGTTCGATCGAATTGAGAAATTTTCAAGCTCCTATTTCTATTTCATCAAAATTGTTAACAACGCGAATATTTTGACTATTTTCTGGCATTTCATTTCTAGCTAAAAGTACGGTCTGATAACCGACACTAGCAGCAGCATTTAATTCGGCGACTACATCCGATAAAAAAAGTATTTCTTGAGGTTCTTTAGCTATTTTTTCGGCAATTTTTTGATAAGATGGAGATTCTTTTTTATTACCGATGCGAGTATCGAAATAACCGCTAAAAAGATAGTTTAGATCGCCGTATTCCGTATTGCCAAACAGTAATTTTTGGGCTTTTTCCGAACCAGAAGAATAGACATAAAGATCCAGATTGCGATCGCGCCATTTTTTTAAATTGAGATAAGCATCTTCGTAAATATGACTTTTAAATTCTCCTTTTTTAAATCCATCTTCCCAAATAAAACCTTGTAAAGTTTTTAAAGGGGTAATTTTTTTATCTGCTTCGATCCAGCCTAAAAGAGTAGTAATTACTTCATCTATGCTGGCATTTTCTCGATCGATTTCTACTTTGACATCTTTTATTATTGCTGCTATTTCTGGCATTTGAAAATGCTGGCGAATATAATCGGGTAATGCTTGAGCCGAATAGGGAAAAAGAACTTTATGGACGAATTCGATCGACGAAGTAGTTCCTTCAATATCGTTAACGATCGCCTTAATATTCATAATTGACGCGCTCCCAAAAGCATTTTATTTAACTCACAACTCAATAAAAATTCTATACCTTCTAGGTGTCTTTTTGCTGCTTGAATATTTTTTCCCCAAGCATAAAGTCCGTGACCTCTTACTAAAAAAGCGTAATTAAAAGTCTCTTTTTCACATCTTTGTGTTAATTTTGCTGCTAAAGTTGGTATATTTTGATTGTTATTTAAAATTGGTATGGTAATTGTATCTTCGTGGCTAGTAATTCCCTGAAGAGCTTTTTGCATTTCGTAACCAGAAAAAACCATCGAACTGCGATCGGTAAAATAATTAGATAATACTGTAGCTGCAACGGTATGAGTGTGTAAAACAGCTCCAATATTTTCAGATAAACTGTATAAAGTAGTATGTAAAATCGTTTCAGCAGAGGGTTTTTTTGCTGTAGAAAGGGGTTTACCGCTAAAATCGACAATTAATAAATCTTCTTCTTTTAAAGTCGTTTTATCTACTCCCGAAGCCGTTATCGCACAACAATTTCGATCGATTCTAGCAGAAAAATTGCCCCCAGTTGCCGGACACCAACCGCGAGAGGCGATCGTATTTACTACTTCTTGTAATTGTGCTGTTATTTGTTTTGCTGTCATTATAATTAACGAATTTTTACTTCTAAACGATAGCTAGCATTACCTCTAGTTCCACCAACAACTATTTTATAATCTCCGCTTCTTTGTCCGGGTAAAATACCTTGCCAAATGTAAGTTTCTTGTAAAATTTTAGTTCCATCTGGAGCAATTAGATCGAAAACGGCATTATTTTCTAAAGAAGATAAATTGACCTTCATTATTTGACCGGGATTTGCGTCTAATAAATAAATATCTCTAGTTCCTCTTACTACTGAATCTGCTACTGTTGCGGAACTGCTTCCGAGTGGAAATTGAATTCTTCTGCTGCGATTTCTTTGGACGAAAATCTTATTATTTTCTGCTCGATCGATTTGGTAATTATTACCTGCGGCTGAGGGGATTATATTAATAAAAATCACCGATAATAACGAGGTAAATAATATTTTTAGAAATTTCATAATTATTATTTTTGCTATTCTTGATAATCGGTTTGAATTTCCACATCGAGACTGTCTGGATCGACGCTGATATATAAAATATTAGGACGACAACAAACTTGACAGTCTTCTATATAAGATTGTGAAAAACCCGCACTGAGATCGATAAAAGTGGTATTTTCTTCGCCGCAAAAAGCACAAAAATATTCAGAAGTTGTTTGCATTATTATTAAAATTAAAATTAGAGAAATGACGGGATTTTTAAACCCGCCAAATTTTTTTAAGCAATTTCTCGACCTAATCGATCGATTTGTTTTTCGAGAGATTCGATCGCATTTTTAATTGCTGTTGTATCTTCTTTTTCTCCTTCTACTAATTTATCGGCAATTTTAGTTATTTGTTTTTTTTCTGTATCCGTCAGCAGATCGAGATCTTTTTTAGACCAGTCTCCTGCTGCTTCAACGTGTTTTAAAGCGGCTTGTAATTCGTAACCAATTTTTTGCATTTCATTGTTTGCTTCAGCAATATTAGCTTTATCGGTATAAAACTCAGCTAAAGTCAGGTTAGCTTTAGCAAAAGCGCGATCGAGGTTAGCGGAGTCTTTGACTTCACCTTTTTGTACGCGATCGGCGAGGTTATTTAATTCTTTGACTGTGGCTAAAACCGTTTCTTGTTGTTGTTTGTCGGTAGCGCGACTGGCTTCAAATTCTAAAAATACCGTCCCTTTGCGAATTTCTGAGGCTGCTACGTCTTTGTTAGTAGGAAAGAATTTCTTGGCGTTTTGCCAGTGTTTGGCGACTTCAGTAAAGATAGAATAGGCGCGATCTTCGACAACAAGCACCCATTTACTTTCGATATCTGCTTTGAGGGCTTCAACAAATACCCGATCTATTTCTGCGACTGAGGAGACTTTACCAGTTTTAATTTCTGTGGTTAGTTTTTCTAGATCTGCGATCGCTTTTTCTAGGGTTGCTGTTTGTTTTTCAGTTGCTGTGTCTTCTTCTTTTTTTAGCAAAACAATCGCTTGTTCGATCTGAGCGATCGCTTTATTATTGTCTTTTTTTAGATAGCTTTCGCGAGCATTTTTTAAATTTTCTCCTATATCATTGAGTACGGGAACCCAAACTTTTTTTTCTGTTACTACCCAACCGTCTGGGGCTGGCGGTAATTTAAGTTTTTCAGTATTTGTTTCGGTCTTATTTTCTTTAGTAGTTGTGGTTGTTTGCGTATTATTATTATTGACTGGTGTTTCGGCTTGTTTTTGACAAGCAGCCAATGTAAAAGTGGCGATCGCGATCGTGGCGATTATGCCGATTTTTTTACTTTTGTGAAAATAGCGATCGGTTTCTTTAATTGATTCTTTGTTGTTCATATTTTTTAGCTGGTTTCTATTTAGTTCCTTGTTTCTATTTTATAAAGTTATTTTCTCTGTAAAATAAGTTTTAGCTTCATCTAGATGTTTAATTAAGGTTGTTTCGGGTAACGGCCCTTGTAAGTGAGACCAGGGTAAGATTTGTTTTGTTTCCCAATCGGAATGAACGTAATAATCTAAAGGGGGTAATTTGCCTTTAAGTTCTTTAAAAGCTCGTTTGTAACTACCGACAGTATCACCGTATTCTCTAGTTAATTCTAATAAATGAGATAGGCGACGATCGCCCCTAGATATTAATGCTTGAATTACCGACCAGTTATAACTTTCTGGACGAAAATCGATGCCAGCTTTGCCTAATTCTTTCTCTAAATATTTCAATCTTTTTTTTGCTGCTTTATTAACTCCAAACCATTGAAAAGGGGTATGAGATTTAGGTACGAAGGTACTGCAACCGAAAGTTAAACGCAAACCAGGCGCGGCTTTTTTTACTTTTTGCAGCATGGTAACAGTTTCTTGTAAATCTTCGGTAGATTCGCCGGGAATTCCCACCATGCCATAAAATTTAATTCCTTTCAAACCTCCGGCTTTAGCATTAATTGCTGCTTGAATTATTTCTTCATTACTAAGTTTTTTATTAACAATTTGCCTGACTTTTTCCGAACCACTTTCGACAGCAATTGTAATCGATCTACTATCTCGATTTGCTAAAATTTTGGCTAACTTTTCGGTAACAGTATTCGTTCTAACCGAAGCCAAACTGAGTCTAACATTATCGTATTCCGGTCGATTTAAATAATCTAATAAAAGATCGAATTCTGGATGCTGAGTCACAGAAGCACCCAACAAACCAACGCGATCGCTTACTTGCAATCCCCGTTCGATCGCCGGAATTAAACCGCTAGCTAAATTAGCAGTCCGAAAAGGTAAAGTTAAATAACTAGCCAAACAAAATCGACACATTTCCGGGCAACTTCGCACTACTTCCACCATATATATATTTTCCCAGGCCGCTTTTTCTGTAACCACTGTAGAAGCAGAAAGTGTATTGCCGCGATAAGTTTGTTTGACGATGCGATCGGGAATATTACTATCGATTGGATCGATCGATTTTATTGCTCCATCTTGAGAATAATAAGTAACTTCGTACAAACTAGGAACGTAAATTCCTGGCACTGTGGCGAGATGTTTTAACTTACTTTGCCGATCGGCTTTTCTTACTTCTTGATAAGCATCGATGAAACGATCTAATAACTCTTCCCCATCTCCCAATAAAATTAAATCGAAAAATTCGGCAAAAGGTTCGGGGTTGGCTGTTAAAACTGGCCCCCCACCAAATATTAAGGGATCTCGATCTTGACGCTTCCTCCCGCGAATGGGAATATTTAAAGACTCGAGCTGGTTGAGAATGTTAACATAATCCAATTCCCAAGAAAAAGAAAAACCCAATAATTCCGGGTTTCTCGGTAAAGTTTCCCCAGTATCGGTAAACAAGCGACTGACAAACAGATCCGATCGCATTGCTAGAGTAGCCCAAACTATCTGATATCCTAAACTAGTGATGCCGACACTGTAAGTATTGGGAAAAGCGAATATAGTAGGTATGGCATCAGTATCTGGTGTTGCTGGGGTAAACAAGAGTTTTTCGCGATCGAATACAGTCACAATAAATATCAATATAAATTTTTCGTTCTCTTTAATTTTAAGGAGCAATTTCAGCAAAGGCTCTCGATCGAATTTTTATATTTTGACTTTAAACTGCAATTTTCTGCGGTCGTATAAATTTTATTTATATATTTTTAGACTTTGAAGCTTTAATTTAAGTATTTTTAAGGTGTTTTTCTTGTTTTATTAACACTTTATAAGTGTTAATACTGTTTCCCGATCGGGCCTGTTTTTTAAGAAAATTTTTATATTCTCCTCCATAAATATACGTAAATTCGATCGGCTCAAAAACCGGATCGCTCCATTTATGAGGAAATAACCCGATTTTGTCGGAAGATATTTTCCGTATAAGTGAAAAATAAAGTATATTATGTTGCTCGTAAAATAGCAGAGTTAAAATTAATTATTTAGCTTTTTGTAAGTCTCAAAAAAATATTTTTGACCTTAATTTTTTATCAGAAATACTAATAGCAAAAAATCAATTTTAGTGATCTAAATCACATTTTTGTAATTGAATAGGTCGTTTAATTGTAGTTAAGACAACAAAGAAAAAACAGATTACAAAAGGAGCAAAAAATGACTACTAACTTATTAATTCAAGGAGCATTAATTGGATTTTCTGTTGCCGCACCGATCGGAGTAAACGGCTTAATTTGTATTAAAAGAACTTTAACTCAAGGAAAAATTGCTGGCTTTATTTCTGGGTTAGGAGCAGCAACAGCACACGGAATTTTCAGTTCCGTAGCAGGATTAGGACTAACATATATTTCTAGTTTTTTACTCGAACAAGAATTCTGGCTGCGCTTAATTGGCGGATTAGTTATCTGCTCTTTAGGAGCAAAAACATTTATGTCAAAGCCACCCAAACAAGACATAGAAGTAAACCAAAATAGCAGTTTAATGAACGCTTACTTAACAACTTTACTGCTTTCATTTACCAATCCCTTAACAATTCTTTCTTTTGCAGCAATTTTCTCAGGTTCGAGTTTAACTAGCACGATTAATAATAGTAGTTCGACAGTAGAAATGATTGCAGGAGTGTTTGTCGGTTCTGCTTGTTGGTGGTTAATTTTAAGTAGCGGTGTCGGATATTGCCGTAAATGGTTAAGTCCTAAAAGAATGCGCTTGCTAAACTATATTTCTGGCGTAGTCATTGCAGCTTTAGGAGTAGTAGCAATATCTAGCGTGAGGACTAATCCTTTTGGTTAAAAATATTAAATATCCCCTCACAACGATCGCTCAAATCGTCAAAATAGCTAACATAAAAAAAACCAGATTACTAAAGGTAAAATCATGAAAGCGATCGCGATCGAGAATTACGGAAGTGCGGAGGTTTTAAAATACGTAAATATAGATCGACCTCCAATAACACCCGATCGAATGTTAATTAAAGTTATGGCTAGCAGCGTCAACCCGATCGACTGGAAAATAAGAAAAGGAATGCTGCAAATATTGACCGGATATAACTTTCCCATGCAGTTAGGTTTTGATGTTGCAGGAGAGGTAATAGAAGTAGGAGAAAAAGTAAGTAAGTTTAAAACTGGAGATGCTATTTACGCCTATTTAGACAGTTTACCGGGGAGTGCTTATGCAGAATACGTTACAGTTACAGAAAAAGTAACTTGTCTCAAACCAAATAATCTTAATTATCGAGAAGCTGCCGTCATTCCCCTAGCAGCAACAACAGCCCTACAAGCACTACGAGATAAGGGAAAGATTGAAAAAGGTCAAAAAGTTCTGATAAATGGCGCATCGGGCGGCGTAGGTACTTTTGCAGTACAAATTGCTAAAGCATACCAAACAGAAGTAACTGCTGTTTGCAGCCGCAGAAATATTGAATTAGTTAAAAATCTAGGTGCCGATCGAGTTATCGACTACCAGCAACAAGACTTTACCCAAGACAAAACCAAATATCACATCATTTTAGACGCAGTTAGCAATCGTTCTTTTTCTGAATGCGATAACAGTTTATTACCTCAAGGTATTTATATCACCCTTTTACCCAGTTTAGAGATCCTCTTACAAAGTTTTTTAAATCTAATTAGGGATAAAAAAGCTGAATTATTTTTTGCTAAAGCAAACAGTGAAGATCTTGCTTATCTCAAAAATTTAATCGAAACCGATCGAATAAAGCCAATTATAGATCGAACCTATCCCCTTTCAGAAATAATCGCAGCACATAATTATAGCGAAACACAACGAGCTACTGGTAAAATAGCGATCGATATCTCACAGAGTTAATTAACTTGATAGTAGATTTCGTAGTGATAGCCTTTGTCTCGATCTTGAAAAACAACTTTTTGCTGGCCGAAACCTATTTGAGTCGCATAAACTCGGACGCTACCTAAGCGATCGTCAGTACTACCGCGAAAATCTGCCCCGTCTCTTTCCCAAAGTACGATTTTGGCCATATTAGAGTTAAAAGGTATTTCTAAGTCCAAATTTCTCGCCCCAGTTCCGACTATCTTATCAGACCAGATTATATTACCATTAACTTCTAAATAAGGTTCGTCTGCTCTACCATTTCCACCAGTATCTTGTCGATCGAACACCGCGATCCTGTTTATTTTTAATTTTGGGGTATTATTCTTAGCAAAAACATCGATCGCAGAAAGTACGCTAGTAGCAACAACTAAAATCGTCCCTACAGTTAAAGATTTCCATTTCATATCGTGATTTCCTGGTTGTCTTAAATTGATTTTTTTAAAAATTTGCTCCAGCTAAGGTTTTGAGAGACTAAATACTTAAGAAGCATCATTTAATAAAATAAAGTTTTGATTAACTTTTACTAATTTAAGCAAAAATGCCTAGAAATTATATGTACTTTTGGTAAAGAAATCGAAAAGATATTTGAAATTTAAGTAAAGACCCTCGGATTGTCTAGATATTCCTACTATAAGGTCGATCGATACCCTGGCTCAAAAGCGATCGGAGATTTAATTTAGGAAAAAGTTTACTAATATAATTTTCTGCGGCTATAGTAAGGAATTATTTCTAAAATACTAGCCAAACAAACAAATATAATTGTATAAAATATTTGCCCTAGAGCAAGATCGAAAGCAAAACCAGCAGCCAAAGACAACAAACAAAGTAAAATAAGCTCAGAGAACAATTTTTGAAATTTAAATTCGTTTTTGAGAGAATTACTAGTAACAGTTTTAGTTTGCGGTGCGGATAATTTGATTAACAGTCGATCGCTCGAAAGATAGGGAGTAATTTTATAATTTAGATCGAATTTTAGCCATTTTTTTAACTGCTTGTGGAGGGAGTATATATTAGTAGTTGCTAAATTAAAAGTATTTACTTGATTGGCGAGACTATCGTACCATGAAATATAAAGACGCGGACGACGATCGTACCAAGTCGGAATACCCTCACCCAACTCGATCGCCCTAGTTTGCTTTCTACTCAAACTAAAACAAGTCTCCTCACCAACATAACAAAGTCGATCGCGAGTTAGAAACAAAAAACCCCGATCCCACTCAGGAAGTTTTTCGTAAAAACGAGGTTGAGATGCAGGTGTAAAACCAACATAAATACCTCGATATTTATCTACAGAATAGCCCTGTTTTGTTAACTTAAGTTTTAGTTTTCTTCGTAACTCATTTTTTCCCCATCCAGATATCCACTTATGACTTTTAAAAAAGATCGTCAAACCGATTATTATTCCTAAGAAATAGAAAAACAAACTTGAATTTAACAACTGGATTGTCGCAGCGATCGCTATGGGTAATAAGATTTTTGTCGCGGCGATCGCCTGGTTTCTTTGAGTAGTAATTGTTTCCTTAAAGTTAGTAGAAAAAAGTTTCTGTGCTGACAAAAAATTATCCGGCAAACTATAATAAACCAGATCGCGATCGGCAGCTTTGAGAATTTTAAAAACTTCTTTTTCAGAAATATTATTACTTCTAGCAATCGCTTTTATTCGTTGCAAAGTTGGCGGATGAGTGAGTATTCTTTGATTTATATCGTTTGATTGTTCTAGATCTTTGTTGCGGTCGATCTTATTTAAAGCTTGAATGTAAGCGATCGCATCTCCTGTTATATTTACAGCTTCTGCATCGGCAACATATTCAAAATGACGGGATAATTTATACAATAACTGAAACCGTAATTCAGAAAAAATAAAATTTATTATTATAAACAAAAAAAAGCTAATTATACCCAGTTTAAACCGCTCGATCGATAAAATTACAATCAAAAAACAAAATAGATTGATACTCGAATCGATCGTTGTTAATATTTGTAGATGCCGATGTTTTAAATGTCCTAATTCGTGAGCTACTATAGTATCTATTTCCCGTTTATTGAGAAATTTAAGTAAAGAATTAGTCAAAACAATTTTATTACCTCTAATAGCATAAGCATTAATTATTTCTTCTTCTCCCTCCTTAAGAATATAGATCTGCTCTAATTTTACTTTCGCTCGATCGGCTAAAGCATAAATTCTATCCCTTAAGTTTCCGGTTGCTAAAGCATTTAAAGATGAATAAGAATATTGATGCAAATATTTTCTAGCAAATAAAATAGTAAAACCAATAACAAATAACTTAAAATCTCCCCAATAAAAACTAATAATACAAAACAACAATCCTATTATTAGAAAAAAATATTTTTCCGATCTTGTCAAAAGTTTGATTTCAATAGTCGCTAACAATATTAATATATCCACGATAATCGATCCGATTCATATTTTTAAGTGCCGCAGATATATTATTCCCAAAAATTACCATTTAAATTTTAACCGCAAACTCGGTAAATGTTAGTTTTCCAGAATACCGATCGAATATATTAAATTCTTGTTTGCCAAAAAATTAAACCAGTCAAAATATAAATAAACATTGCTATATATTAATTTATTTTTAATTGACAATCTTTTTAATATAATTTTATTTTGACAAAATAAAGTCAAATAAAACAAATAATGGAAAAAACAATTTTACTATTATTATCTTTATAACTTTTCAGCCGATTATTTTTAGCAGAATATCGAACAACTCAAATTAAATTGCACCAATAATTTTTACAAATAGAATATCAAAGTATCTTTGCTCATCTTCGATCGCCATAAAAACTTTAGTAAGACAGAAGGCAGCCCGAGCTAGGATAGATAGGGTTTAATTGCCCCTCTTTTTGCCATCTGCCTTAGATCTTCTGTCTGATTCAATTAACAGT
>CAYWIH010000062.1:0-9724 GCA_964458305.1 uncultured bacterium
CCCCTGATTCATCCTTCTCTAGAAAGAAATTTTTCAGCTCAGCTAATTTTTATATTTAATCTTTCTACTTCTCAATGCCAAAATGTAAGATATAGTAATTTCCTTTCTTTACTTGTTCTGCATATCCTGCTAAATTTCTGAGATTAGAAACTAACTCATTTCTTTTAACCTTAATCTTATAAAATTTCATTGGATCTGATATTTTTCCATCACTACTAATCCTCAAGCCACCATTAAATTTAAATTCAGGAGGCCAGCTCGCAAATAAATTCGCCCGAGATTCAATTACTTGATAAAAAATCTCTGCTCCGTTGCGAGCGATAATTGTAGCTCCGTACAAAAATAGTCCCATAGCTTCCCTTGTTTTTAAAAAAGGATAAATGAGTACAAGGTATCCAGATTAATGTATCGTACATATAACCCATCACATCATCTTCAATTTTAAGATCCGGTTCTACTTTCATGTATTTCATATGCTCGGCGTACTTAAATTTACTTTCTTTGCGACAGAAAAAATTATGATAAGACCCCATATTTACTTTTAATTATCTTTATTGCGATCGCTTCTTAACTTCAGCATAAGAAATTATTTTGCCATCTGGTGTTAAATCTATATATCGCCTAATTAATATAAAATTATTTTTATAAGTTATTTTTTTATTATTAATGCCATGTCTCATTTCTTTGAATTTGAATCTGATTTTGTCGATTCTTTGAACTGCATTCCCATGACCGTCAGAATGAAACTAGATACCTGCGGCGTAAAACTAAAATTAAGCCATTGGAATCAATTAAACGAAACCGAACGGCAAACTTTAGTCACCATGCCCTGCACTACAGAAGAAGAAAGTCAAGGGTATCGCAATTATTTGCAACAAAAAGTAACCGAAAAAACCGGCCGGCCAGCAGGAGAATTAGCAATCGATCCGCATCCTCCTTGGACGATCGAGGAGAAGATCCCCACAGAAGTAAGTAAAAAAGCAGCAGCAGAAAGAGTCGAAATAACTAAACAACAGTGGAGCCAGCTAACAAATAGACAACGCTTTGCTCTAATCAAACTGAGTCGATCGAATCACGAAAATAAAAATTTTTTACCAGCATTAAAAGAATTTAATTTAATTTGAAGTTGGCGACACATTAGTGAGATTCGCACGAGTATTTTTGACAAATGAGCTTCGAGGTAAGCTCGATAAATGCTAGGATTGCCAATGAAAGAGAAAGTGACAAAAAAAGGAAAAAGCGTTGAATGCAAGAGTTAGACAAGTCAATATCCTTTGACGGAAGGGATATTAGGCTGAGGGTTGGTATGCTAGCTCCACAAGCAAGTGGTTCCGTTTTAATTCAGTCAGGAGATACTGCTGTATTGGTAACGGTAACTCGATCCAAATCAGCCAAAGAAGGAATAGATTTTTTACCTCTGATAGTAGATTACGAAGAAAGATTATACGCAGCAGGAAGAATACCAGGAGGATTTTTACGCAGAGAAGGTCGCCCTCCAGAAAAAGCAACTTTAATCAGTCGTTTGATCGATCGCCCGATGCGGCCGTTATTTCCGCAATGGCTCAGAGAAGACATTCAAATTGTAGCAGCAACTTTGTCGATGGATGAAGAAGTTCCCCCAGACGTGTTAGCAGTCACCGGAGCATCGGTAGCAACTTTGCTAGCAAAAATACCATTTCACGGGCCGATGGCAGCAGTGAGAGTGGGTTTAGTCGGAGATGACTTTATTATTAACCCCACCTACAAAGAAGTAGAACAAGGGGACTTAGACCTAGTCGTAGCAGGAACTCCGGCCGGAGTGGTCATGGTAGAAGCAGGGGCCAATCAACTGCCAGAACAAGATATTATCGAAGCGATCGATTTTGGTTACGAAGCAGTACAAGACTTGATTTCAGCTCAAAAAGAGTTGATGGAAGACTTGAATATTACCCTAGTTGTTGAAGAACAACCACCAACAGACGAAAACCTCGAAAAATTCATCGGCGATCGCGCCAGCGAAAAAATCAAGGTAATTCTCGCTCAATACGATCTCGATAAAGACGGACGAGATCGTGCTTTAGACGAAATCAAAGAAACACAAATAGAAAACCCGATCGCCGAGTTGGGTGAAGAAGATCCTCTCAAAGTAGCAACCACAGAAGATCCTAAAGCTGTCGGTAAAATTTTTAAAACCCTGACCAAAAAACTGATGCGCCGTCAGATAATTGAAGAAGGCGTTAGAGTAGACGGTCGCCAACTCGACCAAGTAAGACCGATTTCTTGTCAAACCGGAATTTTACCGTCGCGAGTTCACGGTGCGGGACTGTTTCAAAGAGGACTGACTCAAGTACTGTCGATAGTAACCTTGGGAACTCCCGGAGACGCGCAAGATCTCGCCGACGATCTCCACCCAGAAGCAGAAAAACGTTACATCCACCACTATAATTTCCCGCCCTATTCCGTAGGTGAAACCAAACCCCTTCGTTCCCCAGGAAGGCGCGAAATCGGTCACGGAGCGTTAGCAGAAAGGGCGATCTTACCAGTACTACCTTCTCAAGCAGAATTCCCCTACGTCCTCAGAGTAGTTTCGGAAATCCTCTCTTCTAACGGATCTACTTCGATGGGTTCGGTATGCGGATCTACCTTAGCTCTAATGGACGCTGGAGTTCCGATCGGCAAACCCGTAAGCGGTGCGGCTATGGGCTTGATTAAAGAAGGGGATGAGGTGAGAATACTTACCGACATTCAAGGAATCGAAGACTTTTTAGGAGACATGGACTTTAAAGTGGCCGGTACCGATAGCGGTATCACTGCTTTACAAATGGACATGAAAATTACCGGTCTGTCGATGGAAACCATCGCCAAAGCGATCGAGCAAGCACTACCGGCCCGAATGCACATTCTCGAGAAAATGCTCGAGGCGATCGAAAAACCTCGTCCCAGTCTTTCTCCTTACGCCCCTCGTTTGTTAACTTTGAAGATCGATCCCGAGTCGATCGGTATGGTAATCGGCCCTGGTGGTAAAACAATTAAAAGCATCACCGAGCAAACTGGTGCCAAAATCGATATCAACGACGACGGTACTGTGACTATTTCTGCTGTGGAAGGGGAAAAAGCAGAACAAGCGAAGAAAATTGTCTACAATATGACTCGCAAACTCGATGAAGGGGATGTCTATGTAGGTAAAGTTACGCGCATTATTCCGATCGGTGCTTTTGTTGAAGTGCTTCCTGGTAAAGAGGGTATGATCCACATCTCTCAACTGGCCGAAGGTCGGGTAGGTAAAGTAGAAGATGAGGTAGCTGTTGGCGACGAGGTAGTGGTTAAAGTACGCGAAATTGATAATAAAGGTCGTCTTAACTTAACTCGTTTGGGCATTCACCCAGAAGAAGCAGCAGCAGCTAGAGAAGCGGCTATGAGCTAATTTTACTCAGTTAGTTGGGCGGTTAAGAGAAATATGAGGAAAATTCCTCTTTTTTTATTACCGCCACATTCAAGGATTTTTAGAGTTTGGAGTCTATCGAACTAGATTCTTTGTAATAAAACACTTCTTGATAAATCCATTCTAAATCTAGCAATAATTCCAAATAAGCCATTAATTGCTCTTCATCAAATGGTTTCGGTAAAAATGCTTGACAACCAACGCTAGAACTTTTTTGTTCCATTAATTCTCGATTGCTAGCTGAAAGAGAGACGATCGGTAAATTTTTGAATTCCTCTTTTTGTCTCAGTTCCAAAATCATCATTAATCCAGTTTTGACTGGCATGAGTAAATCTGTTAAAACTAAATCCGGCTTGAGATTAATAATTGTTTCTAAACCTTCTTTTCCATTAACTGCTTCAATAATTTTAAAACCTAAAGGTTCGAGAATACTGGTTAAAAGTAGTCGATTTTCTTTGCGATCGTCTACAATGACAATCGTTTTTGGCTCTCCTTTGTAACCGACTATTTCCAATTTTGGTTTATTATTTTCTGCGGTAATTATGTTTATTTCTGCTCGCTCGACCGCTAAATCAAAATTAAAATTAGAACCTAAATAAGGTTTACTTCTTACTTTAATTTCGCTGCCCATTAATTCGATTAATTCTCGAGAAATAGATAACCCTAAACCAGTTCCTTCAATGCGACTTTTTTCATCTCCAACTCGTTCGAAAGGTTGAAATATTTTCTCGATCGATTCTTGAGGAATACCGCTCCCAGTATCGATAACTTCAAAACGTATTTTTTGCCGATCTTTATCTATATCCTCGATCGCACTTACTGCAAAAGTAACTTTTCCAGTGTCGGTAAATTTAACTGCATTTCCCAAAAGATTTAGCAGAATTTGTCGCAATCTTTTACGATCGACTTTAATTCCTTTGGCGATATTACTATCTATTTCACACTCAAATAAAAGTCCTTTTTCTTTAGCTCGCATTTCAATAATACCAGCTACTTCTTCAAGAAATACGGGCAAATAACAAGTTTCCAAACAAAGTTCTATTTTATCGGCTTTGCTTTGAGAAAAATCTAAAATATCGTTAATTAAAGTCAATAAATGAGTGCCACTTTGTTTGATAATCCGCAAAGCAAGTACTCGATCGGATGGTAAATTGCGATCGCGTAACAGCATTCGCGTATAACCTAAAATACTATTTAAAGGAGTTCTCAATTCGTGAGAAATATTAACTAAAAATCGATCCTTAGATTTGTTAGCTGTTTCTGCTGCTATTACAGCTTGTCTTAACTCAACAGTACGCTCGGCAATACGCTCTTCTAAATGTTGAAAAGATGTATTTAATTGAATTGCCATGCGATTGAAAGAACGAGCTAAAATTCCCAATTCATCTTTGCGATGAATAATTACTTTACGATCCAATTCTCCTTCACTAATAGCAAGTGCTTCTCTAGTTAAATTACTAATAGGTTCGATCAGGCGATCGGCAACTAACCAAGTTATAATACTTACCCCACCAACAGTAACTAAAACTATAATTAAAACTAAATTTTGAAACTCTTGTTTGCTACTATAAAATTCCCCTCTTTCTTGAATTACAGCAATTCCCCAACCATTATCCAAACGAGTAGTATAAGAAACCCATTCACTATCTCGATCGCTAAAATTTAATTGACCTCCATCAGCCTTTAAAAGGTTTTGAATCGGTGGATAATTGCTCAAATCGGCTAGTCGATCGCCGGAAGTAAATTCGGGGTTAGGATGGGCTAATACTTTACCATTAGGATCGACTACGAAAGCGTACCCAGTTTGACCGAATCTCAGTTTTCCTACTTGTTCGCTTAATTCATCGAGACGGCTACATATAGTCGTTACTCCGATCGGATTTATTTGTTGTTCTTCTTTTTTAATTGGTGTTGAAATACATACTGCAGGCTTTTTAGTAGTACGACCGATTAAGGCTTGATACGTAATTTTTTGCCCGTTCATTGCAGTTTGAAAATAGTTACGATCTCCGTAATATTTTCGTTCTTTATTATCGCTTCTAGCTACGTTCCAACCATTTTTATCTATTGTCATAGCTAGATAAATATGTTGGTAATTTTTAGTTAGTTTGCTGAGTCCTTCTTTTTGCCGAGCGGCTTTCATGCTGATAATATCGGAGCGATCGCTGAGGTTAGTTAATGCTAAAACATTTGTTTCGTTCCATCTCGATACTGCTTCAGCTAGTAAGTTACTTTTTAAAACTAAATTTTCTTTGGCTTCTGTACGAATGCTTTCTGAAGCTCTCTCTCTAGCATAAAACATCGTTCCTAATATTAAGGGCAATATTCCTGCTAAAACTAAAGCGGGTATGCGAAATCTCAAACTGTTATATAATGCTATTTTCATTTTTTTGGTGAATATATTGTTTGGTTTTTTAAAATAAAGTCAATTTTAACCCTTGTTTTTCCTGAAAATATTTATCTGTCTTAAAATCTGACAGCTCGGCATTTTTATGGCAGCGATCGAGAAAATAGTTAAAATTTTTAAGTGTTTACTTTAAATCGTGTTTTTGCTTAAATATATTTTGTAAATTCTTACTCTGTAATTCCAACTTGACTAATTATTATGGCAGTCAATTTAAGATTTTTTTTGAAGTAGTTATGAGGTTTGACGCTAATTTTATGAAGGTAAGAAAAAGTATTTTTTGTCCCACTTATTAAAATAACTGCCACTGCAATAATCAATCGTTAAAATTATTTAAATGTTCCTGAAGCTGAAGCTGATGAAAATTAAAGTTTGGATTGTTGCGATCGGGAGTAGTAGAATAGAGAATCGCACAAATAAGAGTTAAAACCGCGCTGCTTAAAATCAAACTGATTTCGGAATTTTCCATATCAAAAATACTTAGTTGGTTCGTCTAGTGAAAATTTTAACCATCCCAACAATTGATAGGTATTTTTAGCTTTATCCCAACTTTAATAATTCGCAATAGTTCTTAATTGACTTCAAGGCAAAACTAGATGTTTTTAAGGCAAAATCATATAAAAATGGTCGATCGAATCTAGAACTTAATAACAAATAAATATTAACTGCGTACAAATACCAAGAAAAAGCAACTAAATTATTTAAGCAATCTTTATTTCTGCCCATATTGATAACAACCATTATCCGTAGCTGTCCTGAAAAGAAAAATCAAAGGGAGTTACGCAGTCAAAAACCGCTAAATTGATTATCATAAGAATATTATTTTAGAAAGTAAATGCCGATCCGTAAGTTTTAATGACCCTTAATTCCCCAGCAAACTTTCAAGACGAATTTGACATTATCGTAATCGGTGCGGGACACTCCGGTTGCGAAGCAGCCTTAGCTAGCGCGCGCCTAGGTTGCCGTACTCTGATGTTAACTTTAAATTTAGATAAAATAGCCTGGCAACCCTGCAATCCAGCAGTAGGCGGCCCGGCCAAATCCCAATTAACCCACGAAGTAGATGCGTTGGGCGGGGAAATTGGCAAGATGAGCGATCGCACTTATTTACAAAAACGAGTCCTCAACTCTTCAAGAGGGCCGGCTGTATGGGCATTGCGCGCTCAAACCGACAAACGGGAATATGCGGCAGTAATGAAAAATATTGTCGAAAATCAAGCAAATTTAACCATCCGTGAAGGTATGGCAGTAGATTTGGTATTGGGGAAAAATGACGAAGTAGAAGGGGTAAAAACTTATTTCGGCACTTGTTTCGCAGCAAAAGCAGTAATATTAACTACAGGAACTTTTTTAGGCGGTAGGATTTGGATCGGCGATAAATCGATGCCAGCAGGACGCGCGGGAGAGTTTGCAGCAGTAGGTTTGACAGAAACTCTAAATCGTCTCGGTTTTGAAACTGGCAGGCTAAAAACAGGCACTCCGGCACGAGTAGATAAGCGATCGGTTGACTATAGCAAAATGGAAACTCAACCACCAGATAAAGACTTGCGCTGGTTTAGTTTCGATCCTCAAGTATGGATCGAAAGAGAACAAATGAATTGTTTTCTCACTCGCACTACGGCCGCAACTCACAAATTAATTCGCGATAATCTCCACTTATCCCCTATTTATGGCGGTTGGGTAGATGCAAAAGGGCCTCGTTATTGTCCCAGCATCGAAGATAAAATCGTCCGTTTTGCCGATAAAGAAAGCCATCAAATATTTATCGAACCCGAAGGAAGAGATATACCAGAATTGTATATCCAAGGTTTTTCGACTGGTTTGCCAGAAATGTTGCAACTGGAAATGTTGCGTACTCTTCCCGGCTTAGAAAATTGTGCCATGTTACGCCCAGCTTATGCAGTCGAATACGATTATTTACCCGCAACTCAGTTGTTTCCCACCATGATGACTAAAAAAATTGCGGGATTATTCTGTGCCGGACAAATAAACGGTACTACTGGTTATGAAGAAGCTGCAGCTCAAGGTATCGTCGCCGGAATTAATGCAGTAAGATTTATTAAAAACCAAGATCCGATCGTATTTGCTCGAGAAGAAAGTTATATCGGTACTCTACTCGACGATCTCTGTACTAAAGACTTGCGCGAACCTTATCGGATGCTCACCAGCAGATCCGAATATAGATTGATATTGCGATCGGATAATGCTGACTCTCGTTTGACTCCTTTAGGTAGAGAAATAGGTTTGATCGACGATCGCCGTTGGCAACTATTTACCAGCAAACAAGCCAATATTACCGCCGAAAAAGAAAGATTGCACGCCACCAGAATTAAAGAGCGAGATGAAGTCGGTATCGCGATCGCAACCGATACCCAGCAAAAAATTAAAGGAGCAATAACCCTGGCAGACTTATTGCGTCGTCCTGGTTTCCATTATGCCAATCTCGATCGCTACGGTTTGGGCAATAAAAACCTCGATCGCGCCGAAAAAGAAGGTGCAGAAATCGATATCAAATACTCGGGCTACATCAAACGTCAGCAAAATCAAATCGAACAAATTGCCCGCCATACCCACCTCAAACTTCCAGATATCGATTACATGAAAATCGAAACTTTGTCAATGGAAGCGCGGGAAAAATTAACAAAAGTTAAACCTTTAACCGTAGGTCAAGCTACTCGCATTGGCGGTGTCAATCCTGCCGATATTAACGCTTTACTAGTTTATTTGGAAATGCAAAGGAGAGTTAAGGCTTATTGACCGCTCCCTACGAATAAATTCGAGGGATTCTACCCTGATAAACCTAGTCGAAAAAAACTTAATTGTCCTAGATCCAGAGCTTCCCATCTACAAAAAGTAGACGAGCAAACCCTCGCAAGAACCCGATAACGCCAGCCATACGCGCAACTACTGAGACGTATCCCAGATACTTTTAGACCGTAAGCCAAGACTTATGACCCCAATCTCTTTACCGACCAGTGTACCGATACTCGAATACTTCAGTTTTCACAGTAGGTATGTCTGCTATGTTTCTTTTTTATAGCTCTTGTCTTAGCCGACTCAATAGATTTTACCGACCAAAAGTTTCGTTGGTCGAACCATCTATCTATTCTTTTTTCAAGGTTCTGAAAATAGTATACAACACCTAAATTCCATGCCAGATAAAGATTATGTGTCGAAAGTTTATCGCCTTCGCTCACCCCATAAATCAAATTTACGTTGCTCGCGCTCAGGGTTTGGTCAAAATCTAAGAATTTTCTAATTTAAAAGCTCCGTAATTCGTTAAGTTATATAAAATTACAGCATGGGTTTACCACAATAATGTTAATAGATCGGAACATATAAAGAAGATGACACAGCCTTTTCAATTTCCTAACGGTCAGTTAGCTCATAATGTCGAAGATTTAGTTAAAATATGCGAACAGTCCCCAAAAGACGGGATTTATCATTTAAATAGAGAAGATTTTGAAAAATGGCTCGATTATATCGGGAAACCCGATTTAGCAGTTCGCGCAAAAGAAGCTCGTCTGGCTGCTGTTAGTGACCAAGAACGTTTACAGAAGTTTCTTTCAAGCTGTAAACCTCAAAATACCGCACCAGTTAACGGCAACGGTAAAACTGCTACTAGTTCGATCGAAGACAGTTCTGGGGATAATCCCGTTGCTAACTTCTTCAGATCTATTGGCAAAATATTTGCTCGTAATTAAAAATTAGAGATCGATTATTTCGATCGGAGCAATTAAGAAAGATCTTTAAATTAATTAATTTTTCTAGGCTACGCTATATTCCTACTTAGTGGTCAGACTAAAAGGATATCTGACTCAACTCTTATATCCTTTTACGAGCGCATTTTTATAATTTTGTCAATCTCAGTGTTTTTACTTAGTCAATAAAAAGATCTT
>CAYWIH010000062.1:9824-27503 GCA_964458305.1 uncultured bacterium
CATTTTTATAATTTTGTCAATCTCAGTGTTTTTACTTAGTCAATAAAAAGATCTTTTTCCAACCTGAAAAATATTATTCTGAAAATAAAATCGACCTATTCATTAGCTTTGAGGTCGGTAAAATTGAATATTTTGAAAAATAGTTATAAGAATGATGAATATAACACAACATAATCTTATAATAAAATACACAAATAACGCAAGTAGTTCGTTTGCAAGGGTTCGTTCTCAATAAGGATTTAGGTATAAATATTAATTTTTTAAACCTAAAGCAGAAAAAATAAAAGTTTTACTTATTTATTTTGGTCGATCGAAAATATTCAAAATTAACTTCTAATTTTTTGATTCGATTGGATTGAATCTAGGTTGGGAAAATTTAATTACTTTAAGCCATTATAAATTTCTACAGGCCCGTTCTTGCAATCTGAATTTCAACATTGTTTAAACGAGTTTAAAGGCAACAGGCAAAAGACAAAAATAGCGAGTAACGAGTTTAAAATTACTCGATTAATTTTAATTTGTAGAACAAGTATTATATTTTAACTTCTGACGACTTCCGACTTCATTTTCTCCCCATGCCCCGCCATACTCCTTAATCTGCGGCATGATAAGAACTGCGAACCAAAGGGCCCGATCGCACCCGAGAAAATCCCATATTTCGGGCAATTTCTCCTAACTTTTCAAACTCTTCGGGATGCCAATATTTCTGGACTGGTAAATGTGCCAGAGACGGACGCATATACTGACCGATAGTAAGGCGATCGCAATCGATCGATCTCAAATCTGCCATTAATTCAATTATTTCTGCCTCTGTTTCTCCCATTCCTAACATCAAACCCGACTTAGTCGGAATGCTCGGATCGAATTCTTTAACCCAACGAAGCACATTTAAAGAGCGATCGTATTTCGCTCCCCTTCTCACCGGCCCTTGCAGCCTTTTGACGGTTTCCAAATTGTGATTGTAACAAGCAGGTTTCGCGCTTACTACTGTTTTTACTCGCTCTTTTTGCGCCTTTTCTAAGCCAGCACCAGAAAAGAAGTCAGGTGTCAATACTTCGATTAAAGTTTCTGGATTTTGCGATCGCACCGTTGCCATCGTTTTAACGAACCAATTAGCCCCGCCATCGGGTAAATCGTCCCTAGCTACAGAAGTGAGAACGACGTACCTTAAATCCAATAATTTCACAGCCTCAGCCACTTTTTCAGGTTCTTTTGGATCTAAGGCCATCGGTGCGTGTCCCTTATCTACTTGACAAAACCCACAAGAGCGGGTGCAAGTTTGTCCCATCAGTAAAAAAGTTGCAGTCGATCGAGCGTAACATTCGGCTCGATTCGGACACCTTCCTTCTTCGCAAATTGTATGAATTTGACGTTGTTTGATAATGCGTTGTACTTTAGATAATTGACTGGCTCTGCCGAGCGGACGTTTCAACCAAGTTGGAAGTGAAGCAATTTCCGATCGCCATTGCTGACTTAGATCTGAGGAATTAATTTCTGTAGACATTATTGTGACTGAACTTGAGACTCTTGAAAGCTAATTTAAAATGATTGAATTCCAATAAAATGAAATTAAATACTGACAGCCAAATTTATATTGGGGCTTAAGATAAAATATATTCAGGAGTTAGTCGTGCCAACTCAAAAAATCTTGGTTATTGATGATAGTAGGTTTATTAGGATGCATGTCAGAGATATGCTACCTGAAGGAGATTACGAAGTTTTAGAAGCCAGAGACGGTAAAGAAGGACTAGATTTAATCCTTAACGAAAATCCTAATTTAATTATGTTGGATTTTCTCATGCCGAAAATGAGTGGTTGGGAAGTTTATCAAGAATTGCAAAAAACTCAAGAACTTCAATCGATCCCTTTATTAATCATGTCCGGTCGTAAAGAAGAGGTTATGGAAAAAATTCCCGAACCTTTCGAACACTTTGCTTTTGTGGGAAAACCTTTCGAGCAAGAGGAACTTCTTGCCGGGATTAAAGATGCAGTCAAAAAATCCAAACAAAGAGCGAGCGGAACGGAACATTCTGGTACTTCAGTAGGAGGGCCCAATGTTGCTGCGATGGCTGGTGAAATCGAACAGCTTAAGGGTAAAATAAGCAAAATGCAAACCGAGATAGATACGCTTAAAAAGCAACTAGCTCAAGTAGTCGGATTTATCAAGCAAAAACTCAAATAAGTTCGCCTAATTATCTTTTTATAAAAACTGGGGGTAGTTACCGATCGCATTTTAGCGTTGCTAAGGCTAATTGTTTCCCTCAGTTTTGCCGATCTCGTTACTACACCTCAGACTGAGTGACGGAGGCAAGATCCGCAATGCGGATCGCCTCAAAATTAACAATTAATGATGTCCGTCATGGCCGTGACCGCTTCCGCCACTAGCACGAATTTTCGCTATAGCTACGGCATCGAGATACAAAAGTATCCCGTTGAAAAGTAAAAAGGCACAAATACAAGCGATCATGACCGGATCGATATAAATGATACCAATTACGATTACCTCCCTCAATACCGAAATCAGAGTTACTTCGACTGCTTCTCGGATCGGAATGTGGTGAGTTTCTAAGTAAATTGCCATCAATCGAAAAATTTCGATTAGAATTAGCATAGATAGCATATCTTTGGCAATAGTTTTAAAATCTGGATTGCTACTTAAGTGCAAGAAAATCGTCACTAGCAACAGCGACATATGCACCAAGAGAGCAAACATCAATATGACGACCAATATATCTTGGAATCCGTCCAGATTCACCAAAATTCGACGACGATTAAACAGCTTATCGAATAGACCACCAGGAGGAGGGGTGGATTTATTTTTCATTTCAACCATAAGTTTTTAATAGATATCCATAAAAACTAACTTTAATCTATGTTACATCCATTATCAGATGTTAGATGTTAAATGTAGCAACTTAATCTGTTTTAGCATTGGATTTTTTCTTGTCAAAATTGCTGCGAGCCGATCGGATTAAAATGTTTCTTAGCAGAGCTAATATTAGCTCGATTGGTGCGATTTAAGTTTTCTTAGTTTATTTTTGAGGCTTAAGGTTAATATTGCTTAAATTAAGCTAAACTAACTCAGAAAGTAAGATGCTGACCCAATTATTAATTATTCTCGGTACGATCGCAAATAGCAATGAAAGATCGAACAGTATTCATTCTTAAAGTATTGATTTTATCAACCTCAATTGCAATATCAATAAAATACGCAGGTAAATTTGTAACAGTTGCACCGACAACGATCCGCGCTGCGATCGCGATTAGTTTCTTGCCATTGTTGATGTCTTTATTGCTTGGTTGGCGATGGCTGGCAAGATTTAAAATTACTTCAAAACGGTGATGTTATCGTGAATTTTGGCATTTCCCTCGGTTTTTTAGCGATCGTCGCGGCAATATACATTCTCTGGCAAATTCGTCAGTTGCTGATGTTATTGTTTACTGCTATTGTTTTAGCGACGGCTCTTAACATCGTGGTCAAGAAATTTGAAAATTGGGGAATTAAGCGTTTTATAGCCCTACCTTTATCTTTAAGCCTGTTGTTAACTTTGGTGGGAGTTTTTTTCGGGACGATCGCGTCACCATTTTTAGACGGGCTGATAACATTAATAATTTTAATTCCCCGAGTCATATTACAGTTAAATCAATGGCGCGAAGAAATCGTCACTCATCTCGATGAAAAATTAATTATTCCCTTACCAGATATCAGTCAAGCGATCGCCTCGATCGAAAGACAGTTGCAGCCTTTGCTAAATCAGATATTAGGGGAAGGATTGAGTTTTTTTTTGACTGGGCCGGAGCTACCCTTGCTTTCTTGCTCCTCTTAGTGCTAACAATGATGTTACTAGCCGATCCAGTTCCTTATCGTCGCGGATTCGTCAGGTTATTTCCCAAATTTTATAGATCGAGAATCGATGAAATTTTAGATCGATCGCATCAATATTTGCAAATGTGGTTGCAAGTAACTTTATTTAGAATGACCTCGATCGGTACTCTGTGTTTTTTAGGTTTATCGGTTTTGACAATACCTTTAGCCTTAACTCAGGCAATTTTAGCCGCTATATTTACTTTCATACCCAATATCGGCATAATTTTAAGTATAATTCCCCCCTTAGCGATCGCCCTGCTCGATAATTCCTGGAAAGCGATCGGAGTAATAATTATCTATTGCGAAATCGCAATTCTTACCAATCATATCCTCAGTCCTGCAATCTTCAAACAAAAACAATTATCGGTACTTCCCTTGACTTCTGTATTGGGACAAGTGTTTTTTACTAATTTTTTTGGCATCATGGGATTGTTTCTCGCCTTACCCTTAACGATTATCTCCCGCGTCTGGCTGCAAGAAATACTGATCGAAGATATCCTAAACCAATGGAAAATATCCCCCCAAGAACATCGATCGCCAGAAGAAGCAAGTAGGGAGTAAATAGAAATGCGTTCGCTAGACGAGATCAACGATAAAATTCTTAACTCTCGTGTCGAAGTATGGACATGCGAAGAACTGAAAATAAAAGTCCAAGAAATCGGCATCAAAGCAGCCTTCGAGCGAGTAGATGTAATTACTACTGGAACTTTCGAGCCGATGGAATCTTCTGGAGCAATAATCAATCTCGGACATACAGATCCGCCGATCAAAATTCGCCAGTGTTGGTTGGATGGAGTTCCTGCCTATGCTGGTTTTGGTGCGGTAGATTTATATTTAGGAGCGGGAGCGATCGCAGAATCTCCTACCGAAATAGCCGATCTCAGTTCTCCAGAACCATCCTCGAAATTAAAAGGAGGAGGTCACGTGATCGAAGATCTGATCGCCGGAAAATCAGTCAACCTGAGAGCCAAAGGAATAGTTACCGACTGCTATCCAAGATCTTCTTTTGAAATTAATATCACAAAAGACAAAATCAATCAATTCTATTTATTTAATCCTCGCAATTTGTATCAAAACTTTATTGTTGGCGTTAATGGGGGCGATCGACCGTTATATACTTATTTAGGCCCTTTACAACCGAGGTTAGGAAATGCAGTATATTCAAACCCCGGGGCTATTTCTCCTTTGTTTAACGATCCGGATCTGCAATCGATCGGCATTGGTAGTAAAATATTTCTCGGCGGCGGTATTGGTTTTATTGCCTGGGAAGGAACGCAACATTTTCCTTTACAAAAAAGATTGCCAAATCGCACCCCGATCGGCCCTGCTGCTACTCTGGCTTTAATTGGAGATGCCAAACAGATGGATGCTCGCTGGGTTAGAGGTTGTTATTTTAAAAATTATGGTTCTTCTTTAATGCTGGGTGTTGGCATCGCTTTACCAGTCTTGAGCGAAGAGACGATCGTAAAATGTTCGGTGACAGACAAAGATTTAGTCGCTCCAGTGGTCGATTTTGCCATTCCTAGACGGGTTCGCCCGACTTTTGGGCTATTTTCTTACCAGCAACTTAAAAGCGGTCAAATCGCCATTGAGGGCAAACCAGTTCGCACCGCACCTCTTGCTAGTATTGCTTTATCCAGACAAGTAGCACAAGAGTTGAAACAATGGATCGAAAGGGGTGATTTTACCCTCACCAAACCAGTTGCACCGCTTCCCCAAGATCGTGCTTTTTTACCTCAAGATCGTCCTTGGTAATTTTAACTATGCGATCGCCTTTAAATATTGCCAAAATTCTAGTAGTTGTTGGTCGGTAATATACAAAAGAGAATCTGTTTTATACTTTTCTAATAAATATCTTTCTTTTTGTTTTTCTGTCCAGTTTAAACGCTTTATTTCTAACCGTTCTATCGCATCGCGTATTTCCCAAACCGGAACGCGATCGGGATTAACAGAAACATAATTTTTATTTTCAAATATTTGTTCGATAATGGTTCGATCGCTCTTATTATTTTGCATTACAGCAATACGAAAATTTGTTCTAAAAAATAGGGTATTTCTAGTAAAATTAATTCAAAAACTGGATTATTTAAAACTTCGAGCGGACAGATTTTAAACAATTTCAGCAACACTTCTGGCGGAGTATTAGGATTTATTGCGATCGCGCTGGCATAGTTCTGGATTATTTAAATCTAAAATTTCTTGCAATCTCTTGGCTAAAGTATTCAGATTTAAGGCTTCTGCTAAAGACCTAATATATTTCCTGTTACTAACTATCTTTTTTGGCGATTATTTATTTTTATTTTTTATTGCTTGCTCCGAAACAAAAGAATTTTCATCTTCAGCTAATTTTTCTAAGATATAAATCGGAGTATTTTTATTTTCTGCTACTTCTCTGCGAACAAAAAAATTTTCCTCTCGAGCTAGTTCTTCTAAAATATGAATTGGACTTTTTATATTTCTTGCTAGAGCCAAACGAACCCCAGGAGGTCGATCTGCTAATAATTTTTCCAAGATATAAATCGGAGTATTTTCATTTCTTGCTATTTGATAAATAACTTTAATACTTCGATCTTTTGCTAATTTTTCTAAGATATAAATCGGAGTATTTTTATTTTTTGCTACTGCTGCACGAATGAGATGATTTTCATTGTCTGCTAATTTTTCTAAGATATAAATCGGAGTATTTTTGTTTTTTGCTACTTCTTGACGAATATAATTATTTTCATCCTCAGCCAATTTTTTTAAATGAAAAGCGGACAAAGTAGGATGACCTGCTATTTTATAGCGAATCAGCCATTTTGGATTATTTATTGCCCATTCGATAAAAAATGATGGTAAATTATTTTCGCCTAAAACACGATAATTAACCTTGTAAAGTCGTTCTAAAAACTCGGGAATTTCCAGTAAAATTAACTCTAAAACTGGATTATTCAAAACTTCGAGCGGACAGATTTTAAACAATTTCAGCAACACTTCTGGCGGAGTATTAGGATTTATTGCGATCGCGCTGCATAGTTTTGGATTATTTAAATCTAAAATTTCTGGCAATCTAGCGGCTGAAGTATTCGGATTTAATGCTTCTGCTAAAGACATATAAAAAAAAGAGCGACCAGCTCTTAAAATAAATTAATAAAAAAATATCCACACACCAAACTCCGCCAAATCGGTTATTGTAAAACATTAATATCTTTAATCAACCAACGATCGTCTTGACGAACGAGATGATAGCGGACTAATAAATTATCATCATAAGAACTAGCGCGATTGTATTGACCGTTTTGATAGTGAGTGGCTATTTCTCTAACTCGAGCGTCGACAGTAGCTATTTCGGGATTGTCTGGACTAGTGTTAAACGATTGAACTTGAACTGCGTGGCTAAACATTCTATGAGCGTTATTTTGCTGAAAAGAAACAGCAGCAGCGCGCTGACGGGATAAAAGAGGTTCGGCCAAAATTGTATCTAAACTATCGATTTCCCGATCGACCCCAAAAGCTTGAGATTTGCTTTCCAACCAATCTTTAATCGCTCCTCTAGCTATTTCTTCATTGAGAGTCGGCACGGAAAAAACAGCCTCAGCAGGTTCAGATCCTAAACCGGTTGTCGGATCTAAACTATCGACCGGCAATTCTTCAGATATAGAAATAGAAGCAGTATCTAGTTGCGATCGCTGGTAAGTAAAAGCTAAAAAACCCAAGCCCAAACAGAGAGGAAGTGCCAATATTAGAACTCGTTCGATTTTAAGAGAAGATTTGCGACGAGGGGCGACTCGAGCTTTGCTAGATTTACTATTGAGATTTGTCATAATTTGTTTCCAGGGTAATAAGATTTTTTTGAAAGCTTGTTTATTATTAGATCTCTTAGGATTGTCAGAAGATTGGGAAATTGGTTGGTTAGAGTTGACATTATTAGATACAGAGCGAACTGAAACCCGATTATTTTGCGGAATATTGCTTGCTGGTTGAGGTAATTGCCCCAAACTAGTCAAAGGAGAAAAACGAATTTCAGAAAAAGCGACTGGAGACTTATTGCTATTAGTTGTTACAGCAGATTTTTGCTCGGTTGCAACTTGGCGATCGCTGGTTTGGTTTTTAAACCGAGAGCGAATATTGTCGTAAGCTAGCTTAAGTTGTTTGGCCGGATTTTCTCGAGCCGAAGTAACTGGCTTCGAGCCTGAATTGTTTCGCCGCTCTTGCTTGGCTCGAGAGGTGTTAGAAGCCTCGTAATTACGATTTTGGGGTACTAGTTCTATTTCCTCAGATAAGCCCTCTAAATAAGCTTGTACGTCGCGATCGCTAAAATAATCGTCGAGAGACATTTTGGTCGCGCTCAAGTCATAAAAATGAGAAAATACCTCTGTAGTCAACCAACGTTGAGCGTACAAACACAATCCTGGCAATAAATCCGGCGATCCTGCCGAATGTTCGCCAATGAAAGCTAAAGCTTGCTCTTCTTTGCTTCTTGCTAGAGAGTCAGTAGCTGCTTCTGTTTGACCCAATAACAACTGACAAACCGCTTGCTCTAAATATACTTCCTGACGTTGTTGCAGATCGGTTAATGTTGCTAAAGCGCGGACGATCGAAGTTGGTTTTTTTTCTGCAAAACCGCGAGCCAACAAAGCATATACTGCCAAATAAGCCCCTACTGCAGAAGGACGTTCGGCTTCAGCTTCAAATAATTCTTGTTGCTCGATCGAACTTAAATAATTCCGTATTTGTTGAACGAAGCGCAAAAATTCATCAATACTCAAACCAGATCGATCGTCTAAAGTCCCTTCTATTCCACCGCGATCGTCGAGCATTTCTCGCAAAAGTTGTTTGCCTTTGCTTCTATTTTGCTGGTTCTTCGATTCTGTCGATAATAACTGTAAAATCAGATAGGGTCGTAGTTTGCAAAGATCTATTTTAATTTCTTCGCGTATGGTGGGAAATAACTGCTCTCGCAACAGCAAATCCAAACCCATTTGTCCTGAAATTGCCGCATTTTCATACTGATTTTCTTGCCACTGTTCTCGACCTAACTCTAAATAAGACAGAGCTAAAGTTAAAATAATATCCGCTCTAATTCCCCGTTGGTTTTTTTCCAAACTGCGAGAATAAGGCCCTCCCAAACGCAATACTAATTCGTATTCTCCCAACTCCTGTAAAATTACCAAAGCACCCACGAATAAATCTGGTTTAATCTCGATCCAAGGAGTACCATCGTCGATGAGATCTGCTACCGGATTTTTTTCAAGATTGCGATCGCCCTCTTCTTCAAGGGAGTATGTCCTTTCTAAAAATCTGACGTTGTACTCGGCTCGCCTTTCGGGATCGGTAAGAATTTCGTAAGCTTCTGTCAATAATTTTTTACGGGCTGCGATCGCCTGGCGAGAATATTCTCGTCGCGGTACTTGCAAGCTGCGATCGTCGTATGCTTGGGTTAGCACTTCGGAGCTAGCTTGAATCGGTACTCCTATTATTCTGTAGTAGTCGAGCGGAATTCGCACGTTCTTTGTCCTCGAAGCAGAGTGATTATTTTAAATTTTGTTTGCTAAAATACTTACATTCAGCTAAAGTAAATCGCGAATCTAACGTCTAAAATTTTAGCGTCCCGATTTTTTTTGTAAGTCCTTTCTCTTCAATTTGATACAATCAAAAATCAAATTATCCAAATTTGTTAATTTAGTTTTAAACTGTTGTTGCTGTAAGGGTACGTCGATCGCCTTTTGAGGCAGTTGAGGCCGATCTAATTTGAGGAATCATCCGATACTGTTTAAAAAACTTAAATGTTGATTTTTTAATTGCGATCGAGTCAAAATCGTAGCGAACCTTACTAAAACTAATTTTGTTGTCACAATATTGTAAATCCGATGTTTCCCGAACGAACTTTACCGGAATTTAAAGCCACTTCAGTTGAAATAAGCAAAGAAGAAGGTTTAATCCTTTACGAAGATATGATTTTGGGGCGTTTTTTTGAAGATATGTGCGCCCAAATGTACTATCGCGGCAAAATGTTTGGTTTTGTCCACCTTTATAACGGTCAAGAAGCCATCTCCACCGGAATTATTAAAGCCTTAATCGAAAAAAAAGATTATGTCTGTAGCACCTATCGCGATCACGTTCACGCCCTCAGTGCTGGAGTCCCAGCTAAAGAAGTAATGGCCGAATTGTTCGGCAAAGAAACGGGTTGCTCTAAAGGTCGCGGTGGCTCGATGCATATGTTCTCTTCACCTTACAACTTTTTGGGAGGTTTTGCTTTCGTTGCTGAAGGTATTCCCGTCGCTACTGGGGCCGCTTTTCAAAGCAAATATCGCCGGGAAGTTATGGGAGACGAAGAAAATGGCGATGCAGTTACTGCTTGCTTTTTTGGCGACGGTGCGGCTAATAACGGTCAATTCTTCGAATGTTTGAATATGTCAGCTCTTTGGAAATTGCCAATTATCTACGTGGTAGAAAATAATAAATGGGCGATCGGTATGGCTCACGAGCGGGCAACTTCCGTTCCCGAAATTTACCAAAAAGCCAGTGCTTTCGGCATGCCCGGGATAGAAGTAGACGGAATGGATGTTTTAGCCGTGCGATCGGCAGCTAAAGAAGCCGTAGCTCGCGCTCGGGCCGGCGAAGGGCCGACTTTAATTGAAGCTTTGACTTATCGTTTTCGCGGTCACTCTTTAGCCGATCCAGACGAACTTCGCTCCCAACAAGAAAAAGAGTTTTGGCAAACTCGCGATCCGATTAAAAAATTCGCCGCTTATTTGAGCGAACATAATTTAGCCGATCGCGAAGAGTTAAAAGCAATCGAGCAGAAAATTCAGCAACGAATCGATGCAGCAGTAGAATTTGCTCAAAATAGCCCCGATCCAGACCCTAAAGAACTCCATCGTTATATCTTCGCTGAAGATTAGATTACTTCGAGATCGATCGAGTGCTGTTTGCTACTAAGTTTATAATTGGAACGATTAATTTCAAACTTAAAAACAAACAGCACAAATTTGACACGAAAATTTAAATTTACTGTAAAATAAGGTGTTTTATCTCCCAAAATTACATTCCTCATGACAGAGCAAGCGATCGAGTTTAACCTAGGGAACTAGGTTAAAATATTATCCGTCTAAAAAATCTAATAGAGAGATATGACATAAGTTAAAACTCTTCTTGTCGAGGAAATTCTTTGAAAACTAAACTATGAATATAAAAAGTTCCTTAGCAAGTTTTTCTTTAATAGAACTGTTGCAGTTAATCGATTCTGGATCTAAATCTGGTAAACTGAGCATTTACGCACCCCCAGAATCGCAAATTACTGGCAAAAAATCTACATATCATCTCTGGTTTAATAAAGGAAAATTAGTCGCAGTTACAGTAAATTCCGATCGATCCGATTTAATAACTTCGATCGAGTCTCGCGGTTGGCTTAAAAGAAGGGTAATCGAAAGATTAGAAAATCTCTGTCCTAAAGATGTTGCTCTGGGCACTCATCTTAAGAATAATGGAGTTCTCAAGCCCGAACAACTTCAGTTATTGTTTCAAATAAAACTCGAGCAAACCTACCATTTATTTGAAAATTCTTCTTCAGAATCTAATTATCAAGTTACTTTTGAAAGAATTCCTAATGCTTCGGCTTTACCTTTTATGGAAATGACTGGCATAGTCATGAGAGCCAGGCAAATAGCTTTACTAGCTTTGAGAAAAGTGAGAAAATGGGATAATATCACATCGCTTCATCTCTTACCAGATCCGAATTCGGCTTTAGAAAAGTTAGTGATACAACCAGATTTTGTTCTCGATCCTTTAGAGTTATTAATTTGGAAAAAAGCTGACGGCAATACCAGCATTCAAAATATTGCCAAACAATTACATCAGTCGGTAACTAACGTTCAAAGATCGGCTTTTAAATTATTAGTAGCTGGAGTTTTAACAGAAATATCTCAATCTCAAATCGAAATTAGAGCCAGTTTAGAACCAAAACCATTATTTCCGATCGCGGTTATTAATAGTACTATCGCCAATCTTGGCAAGCAAATAGAAAGTCAACCAAATTCGACAGTTTCTTGGTTTCAAAGTATCGTTAGTTTTGCCATCTTAGTAATTTTATTAGTTCCTTAATTTATTGAAAAGCAATCTGAAAAAGAGTTTTTAATTTCGTTCTCTTCTCCACCAAGCACGGACTAATTTTATTTCGTCGTAGCTGTAACTCGTACCAATATTTTCTCTAATTTGTTTGAGAGATTCAGTTCCATTATTTTTAATAGTTTCTAAAATAATTGTTTGTCTTTCTTTTGTTACTAAAAGATCTAAATTAACCGGCTGTTTCATTTCAATTAATTCCGATAAATGAGTATAAACAGTACTAACAAACAATCCTCTTGCTTTGGCTATTGCTTGAGGATCTAGACCTTGTTGGTGGAATTGCAAAGTGATAGTTTGGCTGTGACTCGGTAAAGGGATGGGGGGTTTTTGTGTGGCACAAAAATCGCGAATTTCCGAAACAAACCGATCGCCATATTGCTTTAATTTATGTTCGTTAACTCCCGAAATAAGTTCCATTTCTGCTTTATTTTGCGGTTTATTGCGAGCCATTAATTTTAAAGTAGAATCGGCAAAAATAATATAAGGAGCGATCGAATTGCGATCGGCTATATATTTTCGCAAAGTTTTCAGACGATCGAACAGTATTTCTGTTTCCGAAATATAAGCATCTATTAAACTTTTAGAATCAGTTCTTTTACTAACAGCAATATGTACGTCGCGCTGCTTTTTTAAAATTTCCCAACTTGCCTTATTTAACTTTAAAACTCGATAGCCATCATTTGTTTCGCCAACTAAATTTTGATTCAATAAAGCCCTCGCCAAAACTTTCCATTGCGCGATCGATTTAGCTTTACCGATACCGTAAGTAGAAAGTAAATGATGACCGTATTTATATACTTTTTGTTTTTTCGAGCCGCGCAAAACATCGATAATATGAAGGATACCAAATTTTTCTTGGCAACGGGCCACGCAAGAAAGAAATTTTTGTGCTTCGATCGTCCAGTCTTCGATCGGTTTGGGATTGAGACAATTATCGCACCTGCCGCAGTTACCTTTAAATCTTTCCCCAAAATAACTTAATAAAACCGTGCGACGACATTCTAAACCTTCAGCATAATCTACCACTCGATTTAACTGTTGTTTGGCAATTCTTTGCTCTTGAGGATCTTCTTTTTGTTCGATAAAATAATCGAATTTTCTAATATCGGCCGCACTATAAAATAAAATACACTGAGCTGGCTCGCCATCCCTTCCCGCTCGTCCCGATTCTTGATAATATCTTTCTAGATTGCTCGGTAAATCGTAATGAATTACAAAACCGACATCAGGCTTATTAATTCCCATTCCAAAGGCCACAGTGGCAACAATTATTTGCACGTCGTCTCGCAAAAAACGAGTTTGATGGGAGGTTCTGTCGCCTTCCTCCATCCCGGCGTGATAAGCTAGTGCTTTGATACCGTCTTTTTGCAATCTAAAAGCGATTTCATCGACGCTACGACGAGATAAACAGTAAACTATTCCGGCTTTTTGATTATTTCTGATGTAATTTAATAAAACTTGATAGCTGCGATTGTTTTTCGGACGAATTTCGTAGTATAAATTGGGGCGATCGAAACTGCTAATATGAATCAAGGGATTTTTTAATCCCAATCGCTCGATTATATCTGCTCTAACCCTTTTAGTTGCCGTAGCCGTTAAAGCAGTTACCGGAACTTGTGGATATCGTCGCCGCAATCTTATCATTTGTCTGTATTCTGGACGAAAATCGTGTCCCCATTCCGAAATACAATGGGCTTCGTCGACAGCAAAAGTAGCTATTTTTATTGTCCTAGCAATGCGATCGAGGAATTGGGTAAACTTTTCCGATAATAGTCTTTCAGGGGCAATGTAAAGTAATTTTATTTTTCCTTTGAGAATTCTTTGCTGCCGCGATCGCATTTCTTCCCAATCTAGACTACTATTTAAGAAGGTAGCTCCAATTCCGTTATCTACTAGGCTCTCTACTTGATCTTGCATTAAAGCAATTAAAGGCGATATTACTATTGTTAAGCCCGGTTTCAGTAATGCTGGTAATTGATAGCAGAGGGATTTACCGCCCCCTGTAGGCATAATTACTAATAAATCTTTGTTTTTAATTGCCTCTAATATTATTTCGCGCTGTCCGAGACGAAAGCGATCGTAACCAAAAAAATGCTTTAATGCTTGTTCTAAAGACTGCCCCATGATACAATTCTTAACTGTTCGGAGACGGTTTCTAGGTTCTCCCCATCTAGCCACAAGCTTGTTCGGGAAATCTTTCTCCTCTGAAATATCGTAGCATCAATTGAATCGATCGCTTCGATAACAAATAAAATAAAGCATAACGAAAGAAGTAATAAAATGGCAAAAGCTATTTGGAACGATGTTGTTTTAGCCGAAAGCGATAACTTTGAAGTTGTCGATGGTTATCATTATTTACCTGAAGACTCGATTAAAAAAGAATATTTTCAATCTACAGAGACTCACAGCTCTTGTGCTTTAAAAGGTCAAGCTAGCTACTATACTATCGTCGTCGACGGTCAAGAAAATAAAGATGCTGCTTGGTACTATCCTAATCCCAAACCAGGATACGAAAAAATTAAAAATTACGTCGGTTTTTGGAAAGGTGTCAAAGTAGAGGTTTAAAAGCTTCCCAACATCCGTCAATAAAAATATAGGCGATCGCATTGACATTATCAAACCAGTGCGATCGTTTTTTTTGATGACATTACAATAAGTATGTACTATTTTATCCCCCGAATGTAGCGATCGCGTTATTTGAATAGATAGTTATCTAACTAATTAAACAAGAAATCATTTAAAATTATGACATTTAGGTAACAATAAAAATAACTCGAGAATTGTAAAATATATTCTAAAGCATAGAAAAATAATGGCGAGCGAAACAATTACTTTACTATCAAAAAGAGAAATAGAAAAAATGCGTCAAGCGGGGAGACTAGCAGCACAACTGTTAGATTTTTTAGCCCCAATGGTAAAACCAGGAGTTAGTACCCTAGAAATTAACGACGAAGCCGAAAGATGGACGCAAGCACAAGGAGCAAAAAGTGCCCCTTTAGGATATCATGGTTTTCCTAAATCGATTTGCACTAGCATTAACGAAGTAATTTGTCACGGCATACCCAATAAAAATACGATCCTCAAAGACGGAGATATAATTAATATCGATGTTACTCCAATTTTAGACGGCTATCACGGCGACACATCAAGAACATTTTTCGTAGGTACGCCTTCTCAAACAGCACAAAAATTAGTTGAAGTAACTAAAGAATGTTTGATGAGAGGAATAGCAGAAGTCAAACCCGGGGCGCGAATCGGTGACATTGGCGCAGCAATCCAAGAATATGCCGAACCAGAAGGATTTTCAGTAGTTAGAGATTTTGTCGGCCACGGCATTAACCGCACTTTCCACACTGCACCACAAGTACCACATTATGGGAAAAGAGGCAAGGGGAAAAAATTGCGCGAAGGGATGGTATTTACGATCGAACCTATGATCAATGAAGGAACTTGGGAAGCGATCGTTCTAGATGACGGTTGGACGGCAATTACAAAAGATCGCAAACTATCAGCCCAATTCGAGCATACCATTGCCGTAACTGCCGACGGCGTAGAAATTCTTACCTTACCATAGCGATCGAGTAACGAGTTTTAAGCTTTAAATTAGTTAACTCGTTTTAAATTGGTAAAACAAATAAAATATTTGAACCTCTAACTTCATTCCTATTGCCCCTTACCTAAGTAATGATAAAATACAGCAGTGCTTTTGTAACGATAGCAACAAAGGATCTCGATAGTGCGATCGAGTTTTATCAGCAATTATTAAAACAAGATCCGCAACCATTCATACCTAAAGTGTACGCAGAATTTAATTTAAAAGGGCTGCGTTTGGGCATATTCCAGCCAAAAAAAAATAACCAGTCAGAGTTTAGTAACTCTACTGGTAGCCGAATGAGTATATGTATCGAAGTTGAAAATATCGAAGCAGCGATCGCCTATTTAAACGAGATCGAATCTTCACCACCCGGAGAAATTATGACACCTTCTCACGGTAAAGAAATTTATGCTTACGATCGCGATGGAAATCGCCTTATTTTACATCAATCGATTTAATTTATTTGCTCGAGCCAATTTAAAATATACTGGTTGACTTCTTCGGGTTTTTCATCGTGGGGACAATGGCCGGCATTAAGAATCGGATAAAAATCAGTATTTTTACTGTTGTCTTCAGCCCGATCTTGATAGATTTTCGCGCCTTTAATAGGTGTCCAAGGATCTTCATCCCCCCACAAGACTAATAAAGGGCGTTCTAAATTGGGTAATAGTTCTGAAGGTTTCGGCCCGGGAGACGCGCTTAAAATCGAAGCAAACACCTTTTGCGCGTCAGGTTGACAAGCAGGTTGATATATCATTTCTACCAACTCATCAGTTACAGCAGCCCGATCGCTGTAAACTTGATACAAACTGCGGCGAATTTGGGATTTTTGACGAACCAAATTAAACACAAATTTACCCGTAACTGGCGAACTTACTACCCTAGTAAAAGTACCCATTACGAAACGTAAAGGTAACATTAATTCTTCAGGACGGTGATTTAAACCTCCAGCACAATTAATTAATACTCCACCTTTGGCAATTTCAGCATGATTGACATTCACCATTAAACTTAGCAAACCGCCGATCGAATTACCCACAAAAACAGTAGGCTGGTTAATATGTGCTTGCCAAAAGTCTTTAATTAATTCTTGCCACAGTTCTAAGCTATAATCGATCGCGGGCTGGTCGGATTGGCCGAAACCAAGCAAATCGAGAGCAAATACTCGATAACCATTTTCAGCTAAAACTGGAATATTTTTGCGCCAATGTCCGATCGAAGCACCAAAACCGTGAATTAAGACGATCGGTTCTCCTTCTCCCATCACAGTGTATGTGATTTTACGATCTTGCCAAGTCCAGGATAATTTCTCTAATTTGCTTGTGGGTATTATTTGTTGACTTTTCACAATTTTTTTTATTATTTGTCGGAATCTGAAAATTGATACAGTACGTTATTTTAAATCTTGACACACAAAATAGGTTATTTTAAAGCAATGGAAGTACAATTTAGAGAATTTAATCCTTTCGATCTCTGGATTTGGCTGGAGTTTGAAACTGTTCCCTCCCCAATGGAAAAACAGTATGTTGAAGAGTTGTTTGGTTCTTGGTTTTTCTTAGGGAAATTAGGCGGTTTTAATGCCGAAAATCTTCAAGTCCAAGAAATCGGTGTAGATATTAGTTATATGGTTTACGATCGCCATACAGCAAATAGTGCTTTAATGGCCCCAATGCACAATATGGGGGATTTTGAATATCGAGGAATTTGGGGCCGTTGTTGGTTCGATCTTGGTACTAGCGACGCGATCGCTCTCGACGTTTTAATTAATTCGATGACCCAATTAAGCAAGGAATTTGTATATATTAAAACTCTGATTATTGGCGGTCAAAATGATGATTGGACTGTTGAAACTAAGAGTCTTTCTATTTTCGATAACAATTAAACTCGCTTCGCTCCAAGTTAAAAGTCAAAAGCTAAAACTGAACAGTAGTAAGGCAAAATAATTAATAATTGTTTTGCAAGTAAAGAGTTTAAAATTAGTTCGTTTTAAAAAAAATGCAATAATAATTACTTAATTTTAACTTCTGACTTCTGACCTCTGACTTCTGACTTCTAACTTCTGACTTCTGACATCTGACATCTGACATATAACATCTGACAACAGAAAAAA
>CAYWIH010000063.1:0-26979 GCA_964458305.1 uncultured bacterium
TATCAAATATAAATTTTAAATTTTGTAATGATTATCATTATAATACTTATTGGCAATTAAGCTGAGTGCCGATCTAATTAAAGCCAGTTTCTCCCTTCTGACCCGTTCCTATTAGCCGATCGCCTTACCAAAAATAGACAAAGCGATCGCAGCAGTTGATATTAATCCATATAATCGACTACTTTGTCGGTAGAAAAACGTACTTTAGGCAAACTAGAATATTTATCATCATCAGCCCTGTATCCTGCCGGACAGAGTACCACAGAAGAATAACGAGTATCAGTCAATCCTAAGATTTCGTCATATTTAGGAGGATTAAAACCTTCCATCGGACAAGTATCGATTTCGAGCATAGCAGCACAAGTCATAAATTGACCTAAAGCAATGTAAACCTGTCTGGTCGACCATGCATTGAGATCGATCGGTGCTTGTGCGAGAAAACCTTTAATCTGGTTAGAAAATCCTGCAAGTTTGTCTGGGGTGGTTTGGCGAACTTCTGCTATTCTTTGAATGTATTCGTCGACATCTGCTTCGTTGAGATCTTTTTTAACGGTCAATACCACTAAATGAGAAGCATCAACAACCATTGTTTGTCCGAAAGAATGTTCTACTAATTTACTGCGTATTTCTAGGTTACGAACTACAATAAATTTCCAAGGTTGCAAACCAAAAGAGGAAGGGGCTAATACTAAACTTTGCTCTAATACTTGCCAAGTTGCTTCGGGAATTTTTTTATTAGGAGCGAATTTTTTGGTAGCGTAACGCCAATAAAGTTGTTCTTTTACTTGTTTGGGACTAGTTTCTAAATTACTCATGGTTGCTGTTAAATTTTTAATTCAAGTCTAGATATATCATTTAACAGCGATCGCTTACTAGTTAATATTTAGTAAGGATTTAGGTAGAGGCCGATCGCAAAGTTTGCTAAATTTACTTATAGATCTTTATGGAAATAACTATGTACGAAACAGATTCTAGCGAATGGATAGCGGTAATGGGTTATATTACTTTTTTAGTTACTATTACTGCTTTAGTAATTTCTAAAAGTATCAAAAAAGAATAACTTTGTTTGCTGTTAGGGATTTTTTAAACACAAATAGCAAATTATTCTAAAACAAGATCGGCTGCGATCGCTACGTGATCCGATGGTTCGACTTCGTTGGGAAAAGGGCCTTTTACTTCGCTGCGATCGGGCAATTCCATCGCCGATTTAACTTTCCAAGCCCCAGATAACCAAATATAATCTAAGGTATGGATAAATGGGTTTTTATTGCCTACTTTAGCGTAGTTAGTAAAATCTGGTTCTTGTCCGAATGCTTCGGCATAGGCACTGCGTAAAGGTTCGCTTAAGGATGGTTGCCAAGTATCCCCCCATTTAGCTTCAGGATAGGCAATAGAGGTAGGATCGATCGATCCGGTGGTAATTAGTTGGTATTGCGGATCGCCTGGTTTAATATTGAAATCTCCGCTCAGTATGTAAGCGTCTTCTTTGGCTAATTTTTGCACCCATTGCACTGCCATCGCTGTATGTATTGTCATTACTTTAGGTGCGTAAAAAGCGCAAGGCATATGATAGGTTGCGACACAAAACTTATTATTTTCGTTTTTATCTTTCAGTCGCAGGAAGACGATTTGATTGTATCTGCGTTTCGACTCTTTTAAAGGATCGGCATATTTTCTTTTATCAAGTTTTAATTGCGTGACAAAGAATCTGGTAATATCTTCTTTGATCTTTTCGATTTGCGGTTTTTTTGCCCATTTTCTGGTGTCGCTTAAACGGGTAATATCGATGTCGATCGTTTCGTATTTATCTAAGGGCCAGGCAATACCTACACCCATATAATTATTAAAAGGATTGCCGTATTGTCCGGTAACGAAATAATAATTGCGATCGGCAAAGAATTTATGTAATTTACCAGCCCAAGAAATCGATACTTCTTGCAAACAAACGATACTTTTTTGTTGGGTTTCGAGATCTAGTTTAGCGATCGTTCTTGCTAATCTGGTATCGGGATTTAAATTAGCCGGATCGCAAGCTGTATAATATTCTGGATCTGATAAATGAGAAGAAAGAATATTATAGGAAAAAATTCTGTGATTCATAACCTTTATTTTTTCTTTTTTTTTGCTTTAATTGACTTTAATAAAATAGGGTTTAAACCTTCCTTATTCCTTCTTCTTTATTGCGAAAGCAAAATTAAATTTCGCGATCGAAGCCGTATCTATCCCGTATTTTAGCATTAAAATACTGTCCGGCTGAAGCTGCTGCTTTTAATTCGCTGTAAACTGATTCTGGCACGTCGTTGTATTTGTAAATACTGCCGCTTTTAAATTTAATTTTAAGAACTTTTTTAGCTTTGTCGTAATCGAAAGAATCGATAACTACGCTTTCAGTTTTAAGTAAAGGAAATGCAATTACATCGCGAATGCTCGCAGAATCTGTCAATAACATTACCAGACGATCGATCCCTATTCCCAAGCCGACAGTTGGGGGCATACCGTATTCTAAAGCGGCTAAAAAGTCTTCGTCAACGCTGTGGGCTTCTAAATTTCCTGCGGCTTTTTGTGCTGCTTGTGCTTCCAATCTTTCGCGCTGATCGATCGGATCTGTTAATTCTGAAAAACCGTTAGCTGTTTCCCTTCCTACGATAAACAATTCAAACCTTTCTACTTTACCTGGTTTCGAGCGGTGGGGTTTTGCTAAAGGAGAAATTTCGATCGGATAATCGGTAACAAAAGTGGGCTGAATTAGAGTTTCTTCTACTTTTTGCTCGAAGGCTTCGTTTAGTAATTTACCGATCGATTGACAATCGTTAGGAACTTCTATTCCTGCTTCTTGTGCTGCTGTTTTTGCTGCTTCAAAATCGGCAAAACCATCAAAATCTAAGCCTGTTTTTTCTTTAACTAATGCATCCATCGTTACCCGTTGCCAAGGAGTTTCTAAATTTATTTTTTCCCCTTGATAAGGTACTTCTGCTACTCCAATAACTTCTTTGGCAACCGTTCTAATTAAATCCTCGGTTAAGTCCATCATATCCTGATAGTCGCCGTAAGCTTGATATACTTCGATCGAGGTAAATTCGGGATTGTGTCGGGTAGAAACGCCTTCGTTGCGGAAAATTCTGCCCAATTCAAATACTTTTTCAAAACCGCCGACAACTAACCTTTTTAAATGCAATTCCGTGGCGATGCGGAGATATAAATCCATCTCCAAAGTATTGTGATAAGTAATAAAAGGACGTGCTTCTGCACCACCTGCTTCCGATTGTAATACTGGGGTTTCTATTTCTAAAAAATCTCGCTCTTCTAAATAGCGACGAATTGACGCAGTAATTTTAGCACGACGACGAAAGTTTTCCCTAACTTGAGGGTTAACAATTAAATCGATATAACGCTGACGATAGCGTTTTTCAATATCAGTTAAACCGCCCCATTTATCAGGTAAAGGTAAAAGAGATTTAGTTAATATTTCGTACTCGCTAACGTAAATAGATAATTCGCCTTTTTCAGTGCGCTTGATCGTCCCTTTTGCTCCTAAAATATCTCCCGAATCAGTTAACTTTTTCAAATGATTAAAAGCAGTCGGTAAATCTGCCATTTTTGCATCGATTTTTTTCTTTTCCAAGTAAAGCTGAATCGTACCAGTTTCATCTTGGAGGGTGAAAAAAGCTAATTTACCAAACACTCGACGAGCAATAATTCTACCCGCGACAGAAACCGATTCGTCTGCTTCTTCACCGCTACCAAGATCGGTATATTTGGCTTGTAACTCGGCTGTATGGTGAGTTGTTTCCCATTTATACCCGTAGGGATTCAATCCCAAATCTTTGAGTTGTTCGACCTTTTCTAGCCTGATAGCGCGAATTGCTTCTACTGAAGAAGTGTTTTGGGATTCTTTTGGAGACCGATGGTCAGACATAATTATAGATGATAGATCGAGGGCGCAGACTTTTACAGTTCTTTACGGTGCTTAATTATACTATATCGATCGACTTGCTATAAATTTAGCAACTATTTTATTAAGATTTGTTAGAGCGATCGCGGCCAATCCGAAGCAGGAATCGATTCGCGTGACTTAACTTGTTCCTTAACTTGTCTATCTTGTACAGGCCAAAAAGCTGAGAAATATCATAATAGTATAAATAAGCTAAAAAAAAATCGTAAATATTAACGTTTTTTATTTAAAATATATTTATTAATATATTAATAAGGATAGAGCATTTTCTTAATTAATAATTATAGTGTTTAATTCTGTTAGGTTGTTGCTGCCCACATGAACTTAGATTCGGTGGGTATTTTTCTTTTTAACTAAAAATCGGTACGGCAATAAAAATCATCGTCAAACTAATTAAAATAATGCCGATTACGTTCAAAAATAAGCCTACTTGAGTCATAGTCGCGATCGAGAAGTATTTTTGAGAATACACAATCGCATTTGGTGGGGTAGCTACTGGCAAACAAAAGGTACATTTAAGTGCTTTAATTGCTGTCCACATTAAAATTAAAGGATCGATACCGATCGCGGGAGCAACAGAAGCGCAAATAGGTATCATTAATAAAGAAATTGCCGTATTGCTAGCAAGTTCGGTTAAAATTGCCACAAAAATACTCACCATAATAATAGTAACAAACAAGGGAGTATTTTGAAGCACTACAGATAAATTAGCGGTTAAAAAATCGGACAATCCAGAAGTTGAAAAACCTTTAGAAATTGCCACACCAGCACCGAATAAAAGTAAAATATCCCAAGGTATTTGATTGGCAGTTTCCCAATCAAGTAAATAGGTTTTTTCTCCTTGTTTTGTTTTCACGGGTATGGCAAACATTATAAAAGCAATTGCCGCAGCTACGGTAGTATTTCTGACAAAATCTTCTAAGCCTAATTGACTGCTCCAACCCGGAATAGTAAAGCTACCGATAGTTAAATCGCTCAGAAAAATCCATAAAATAGCAACTGCTGCAAACAGTATTGCTACATATTTTTCTGCTGCTGACATTTCTCCCAGATTTGCGATCGCTTTTTCGATAATATTAGATTTAACTCGCTCTTTTACTACTGTAGTAACGGAAGATCCAGTATTAATCGATCGGTTTGTTTGAGAACTGCTTGAAGCTAAATCATTATCGACAATATTTTGATTTTGATAATTATTATTTCCCGAACTGTTTGGAATTGTATTTTGCTTTGATTTCTTGTTTTCTGTAATTTTAACCGGACTGCCACAAACTAAATAAAGCCAAGTTAAAAAAAGAAAAACCACAACCAAAGGAATCGAAACAACGATCCACTGTAAAAAAGAAATACCAGGACGATCTGGAAAAAATTCGGCGAAATTAGCTAGAAAAATAATATTAGAAGAACTGCCGATCGGAGTACCTAAACCGCCAATATTAGCAGCGTAAGCAATACTTAACATCAAACAAGTTGCAAAATTTTTAATAATATTTTTGTCCGGTTCTACTAATTTAAATTGTTCGATGGCAGCAACTGCGATCGGTAACATCATCAAACAACAAGCAGTATTAGAAATCCACATACTTAAAGCTGCAGTTGCCACCATAAAACCTAAAATCAATCGTTTTTCAGACGTACCAATCGCTTTGATGATATGCAGAGAAATCCGCCGATGCAACCCCCAACGTTCGATTGCTTTGGCAATAAAAAATCCCGTCATAAATAAGAGAATAATGTTAGAACCATAAGACGATGCCACAGTTTTTGCTGGCATTATTTCTAATAATGGTAAAAGAAAAATCGGCATGAGACTGGTAGCACCGATCGGCATAGTTTGGGCTAGCCAAAAAATCGAAATGCACCCAGTAACTCCCACCATTCTTAAAGCACTAACAGATAAACCATCGGGTAAAATTTGCGGATAAAATGAAACAACCCAACAGATTCCCAGCAGCAAAAATCCTAGATAAAAGCTTTTTTTCATTTTGATTATTTTTTTTATTTAGGTGTCTTGGATTATTTATACTGCGAGGGCTGAATTAGATTTAATAATTTCCAAAAAACTTTCAATTTATCTATTACAATCTCTCTGATTTCGACGATCGATCTATTCGTTGCGTCCAAACTTTGTCATCTCTAAATTCAAGACAATAAATGTCAGTATTTTGCCAATTCCCCACTCAGCAAAACCGATCGACTCGTTAAAATGTTTCAAAATTAATCTCATTAAATTGCCGTGAGTGACGATCGCGACTGAATTTCTAGCAGATTCGATCGCTTCGTTAACAACTGCAATCCCCCGATTCATAGCCTTACGACTCGATCTTTACGTTACTAACTCGATCGCCTTTTGTTGTCCTCTTTGAGTTAATGGTGCATCTGGATCTTCTCCTGTAGCTTGACAATGCCTTATTAGATAAATCAATCTTTAATCTGCCCTCTTTTTCGTTTGAATTTGCTTATATTAAGTTTGATGACAGGAAATTTTTAAGTAACGCGTTTGCTAGGTTTCGATGCTATATTTAGATATCTCTACCAAGGGTTTACTATGTCTATTTTTAGATAAACCCTTCAAATCAATTAGTATCGTCTCTTGTAAAGTAGGTTTTGCGTATATTAAAAAATCATGATAAAAAATCTTTCAAAAATAATACATACTTTTTTTGTGACGGAAAGTAAAGAGAAAGAAATTATATTTGACAAAAACAATAGAATATGCAGTTTTTTTTAACTAATACCGTTTCTATTTAAATTTTGCACGATCGAGAGCGTCAGAAATTCTTTACTCGTTACTCGATCGAACTTTATTCGCGCTGAAAAACTACAGAAAGATTATTAGCTGGCATTTGGATAACTTCTAACAACTTTAAACCTTCTTTTTGAGCAACTTCTGTTACTGCTTCTAAATCTCTAACTCCCCATTGGGAATTTTGCAATCGCAGAGATTCGTCAAAAGATGCGTTACTCGGTGCGGTATGTTTACCATCGCGCTTAAAAGGCCCGTACAGATATAAAATACCTTCGTTAGGTAAAACCCTGCCCGCACCAGCCATTAATCCCAAACAAGCTTCCCAAGGGGAAATATGAATCATGTTGATATTGACGATCGCTCCTATAGGTACTTCGGGCGGATTTTTTTCAACCGGCCAAACTAATTGAGAAGCATTTATCTCTAAAGGGGGATGTAAATTATCTGCGGGTGAGTGCGATCGCCAAGCTGCGATACTATCCCTTAAAATTGGATTGGGATCGGAAGGTTGCCAAATTCTAGGATGGAGATGAGGAGCAAAAAATACGGCGTGTTCTCCCGTACCGCTAGCTATTTCGAGAATAGTTCCTTCTTTTGGCAATACTTTTAAGAGTACTTTTAAAATATATTCGCGGTTGCGTTCGGTTGCTGGCGCAAATTGCCTGGCATCGTTCATAATACAATGTAAATATTTGTTTATTTTTATTAATTGTGACCGAAAAAACGATCTTAATTTGGTACAGAAACGATCTGCGCCTTCACGACCACGAACCGATCGAACAGGCGATCGAACAAAAGGCAAAAATTATTCCTATTTACTGCTTTGACGAGCGGCATTTTCAAACTACTTCTTTTGGCTTTCCTAAAACTGGGGCTTTTCGCGCGCAATTTTTAATTGAAAGTGTGGCCGATCTCCGTAATTCTTTACAAAAATTGGGAAGTAATTTGGTAGTCAGGATGGGATTGCCCGAGCAAATTATCCCATCTTTGGCGCAAAAATATCAAGTTTCTGCTGTTTACTATCATCGCGAAGTAACTTCCGAAGAGGTAGCGGTTGAGAAAAAGCTAAGTAAGGCATTATCAAAAATCAATGTAAAAGTCAATACTTTCTGGGGAGCGACTCTTTACCATCCCGACGATTTACCTTTTAAAATCGGACAAATTCCTGAATTATTTACTCATTTCCGCAAACAAGTTGAAAAAAAATCGGAAATTTATTTACCTTTTCCCGCACCGAAAAAGCTGCCTAATTTACCAGATATAGAAATAGGAGAAATCCCCCAATTAAAAGATTTAGGCTTAGAAAAACCGGAATTCGATTCTAGGGCTGTATTAAAATTTAAAGGGGGAGAAACGGCAGGAATTGCCAGATTAAAAGATTATTTTTGGACGCAAAACTGTCTCAAAGAATATAAAGAAACCAGAAACGGAATGTTAGGGGCTAATTATTCTTCTAAATTTTCTGCTTGGTTAGCCCATGGTTGTCTTGCTCCTCGTTTTATTTACGAACAAGTTCAAGAATACGAAGCAGAAAGAGTTAAAAACGATTCTACTTATTGGCTGATATTTGAATTAATTTGGCGCGATTTTTTCCGCTTTATTTGTGCCAAACACGGCAATAAAATATTTTATAAATCTGGTTTGCAAGGTATCGACATTCCTTGGAAAGAAGATTGGCAAAGGTTCGAACTTTGGCAAAAAGGTGAAACAGGTTATCCTTTAGTAGATGCTAACATGAGAGAATTAGCAGCAACAGGTTTTATGTCCAATCGCGGCCGGCAAAATGTTGCTAGTTTTTTAACTAAAAACCTGGGAATCGATTGGCGAATGGGTGCGGAATGGTTCGAGTCGCTATTAATTGATTACGATGTTTGCAGTAATTGGGGGAACTGGAATTATACTGCTGGAGTAGGTAACGACGCGCGAGGATTTCGCTATTTTAATATTCCCAAACAATCAAAAGATTACGATCGCAAAGGAAATTATCTCAGACATTGGTTGCCAGAATTAAAAGAAATTCCAGGAACTCAAATTCACGAACCACAAAAGTTAAATAAGATGGAATTGCAGCTTTACAATGTCAACTTAGGAGTCGATTATCCTCGTCCGGTAGTAGACTTTTTTAAGTCGGTTAAAGCCAATGAAAAAACTTATAATGCCGCAGTCGATCGACAAACTTAGTATTTAATTATTTTGGATAAATCCGATCATTTCATCGGTAATTTCTTCGGCTTTATCTTCTGGTAATTCTAAATCGCTGGAGATATTAATAGAACGATCGGCTAGGACTAAATTTATGATTCCTTGACCTGCCATTTTTTGAGTCTCAATCCTTCTAATATCTTGCCAGGGAATTTCTTGTAATTCGTTTAAAATAACCAGAAAATAGTTAGTTTTTACTTTAAATAACATCGAACTTCTTTCTATTTCATATTCTGTAGTTAAAGGCATAAAAGCAGCCGTCACTAAAGCACCAAAAGCAGTCATTGCAAATAAAAGAAAAATAGTAGATTGTTCGGTTGTTAGTTCTAAAATATTAGATATTTCACCTTTTGAAAGTTCTAAATAATTAAGAATCAAGATAATCATCCCAAAGCCGAGCGTCCCGATTAAAGCACCTAAAGCTAACATCATGAAAATAGAAACAGACGAATTGAGATCCGATTTTAGCTTTAATCTTTCTTGGTTTCGTTCTAATGTTTTCATTGTTTTTAACCTAAAAAAATTACAATTTCTTATTTCAATATACTACGCACCGCGATCGAGCGAGTATTATTGGAACTCATGAGTTATCTACTCGTTACTCTCTACTCGATCGAAGCCAACGATCGTTAAACTAAATTGCGATCGGTGAGTATTTCATAGCCATTATCGGTCACTAATACAGTATGCTCGAATTGGGCCGAAAGAGAACGATCGACAGTAACCACAGTCCAGCGATCGCGTAAAATTTTAGTAACTTTAGATCCGCCATTTAAAATCGGTTCGATCGCCAATGTCATCCCCGATCGTAATTTTACGTTAGGGAGTTGGTTGGTGCGAAAATTAAATACCGAAGGTTGTTCGTGCAGGTTTCTACCTACTCCGTGGCCGGTATAATCTTCGACGACGACGTAATTATTAGCTTTGACATGGTCTTCGATCGCCCCGGCAATATCTAACAAATAATTTCCTGCTTTTACTTGTTCGATCCCTTTATATAAAGCCTCTTCAGCAACGCGCATTAAATTAGCCGCTTCTTTGGATACTTGACCTACAGCAATTGTAATGCAAGAATCTCCGTGATACCCTTGATAGTATGCCCCAGTATCGACTTTTAACAAGTCTCCCGATCGAAGTACTTTTTTCGGGGAAGGAATGCCGTGGACTACTTCTTGATTTACAGAAGCGCAAATTGAAGCAGGAAAACCGCAATATCCTTTAAAACTGGGAGTTGCACCCATTTCCCTAATCCGTTTTTCGGCATATTTATCGAGATCGGCCGTCGTCATTCCCGGTTTTACGATCGTAGAAATTTCTTTTAAAACCGTAGCGACTATTTTCGCCGAAGTTCGCATAATTTCTATTTCTTTTTGGGATTTAATTTCGATGCCGCGACGAGTTTTTTTGAGGGGTTTTAATCCGGTTTGCTGTTGTTTTGCCGATCTTCTCTTGGTATTAGATTTTTGAGATTCTTGAAAAAACAAATTGCTGAGGATGTTCATTTATTTTCAGTTTTTTACATACAAAAATATCCTATGTAATTTATGTTAAGCTAATTTTTCCTTTGCTTTCAGGAAGGGTCGCTATTTTGTTCGCTGGTTTTTTGAGAAACTCGAACCAGTTTAAAGCCGAAACTCTTCATTAACATTACCACTCCGCTAACTAACATAAACATTACCCCCAAGCCGTTTAAAAGGACATAAATGGGTTCTAAATGTTCGCCGAGATATTCCCCTTCGTGAATTACCATTAAAAAATGTACTTGGTCTCTAGATAAACCGAACCAACTTTTTCCCAGCCTGTAACTGATGCCAGTCAAGATCGTCACGAATAAAGGCAACATTACGATCGGGGCGATAGTGCGGTGCAGTTTGCGAAAATTGATTTTACTCATCTTAAAGATATTTTTGTAGCAATAAACTCAATCTTTCCTTAATTTCTGGAGTAATTTTATCTAACGGAGTGAGGATCGCGTATTTTAAAGCTGAATGGGCGATCGACTCGGGAGGGTTTTTAGCCAGACGCTTGACAGTTTCTTGAATTACTTTTTGCGCGTTAGTCGCATTGCGCTGTAAATTAGCCACTACCATATCTACGGTAACGTTATCGTGGTCGGGATGCCAGCAATCGTAATCTGTTGCTAAAGCCAGGGTTGCATAGGCTATTTCCGCTTCTCTGGCTAATTTGGCTTCGGGTAAATTGGTCATGCCAATTATTTTCGCGCCCCAGCTACGATATAAATTAGATTCTGCTTTAGTCGAAAATGCCGGCCCTTCCATACAGACATACGTACCCCCGCGATGCAAACTGACATCGGGTAATTTTAAACTAGCGATACTATCTGCTAGTATTGCCGCTAAATTGTTACATACCGGATCGCCAAAAGCAATATGAGCGACTATACCATCGCCGAAAAAAGTAGATACCCTATTTTTAGTGCGATCGATAAACTGATCCGGTACTACCATATCCAGAGGTTTTACTTCTTCAGCTAACGAACCTACTGCAGAAGCGGAAATGATATACTCTACTCCTAACTGCTTCATCGCGTAGATATTGGCTCGAAAGGGTAATTCTGTAGGAAGTAAGTGATGGTTGCGCCCGTGACGGGGTAAAAAAGCCACTCTCGCCCCTTCTAGAGTACCGACAATTAAAGCATCAGAAGGAGATCCGAAAGGGGTTTCGATATTTATTTCTTCTACTTCAGTAAGGGCGGACATTTTGTATAAACCGCTACCGCCAATGATGCCAATTTTGGCTTGCACCATCTTGTTGTTTTCTCCTACGTTATCTCAACTAAGTATAATTTTTAGGTATTGTATTGGTAAATAGTCAAGATAGAAAAATTTTTTAGAGAAAATACCTAGATAAAATGATTCAAAATATATAAATAAGTAGATCGAGTTTTATAAATTAAAGATCGCGATCGCCTATCTAGAAGATTATGGATCGATTCGGATCTATGGGGGAGATCTGTAACAGCTTTTGTTAATCTTCCCTTCCGCACCAATAATTTACCGTCTTGGAGGACTTGTCGTAACTAGCCCGCAAAACTCTCGCTATTTTAGCAATAATAACCTAAAAAAATGGATTTTCTACCGATCGCACGAGTAGAGAAATTTTAAAAAACACTACCTTCAAAAAGATAATTTTTATCTGTACTAAAGAAAATTTATCAAAATAATCGATCGAGACACAAAAATAAGATTATGAATTCTCAGAAAAACCGAGCAGAGGTTAATACTAAAAATCTCGAATTTAAAAACATTGAAGCTACTTTAAACGACAAAGATCGCGATCGCGAATTAAAAATTGAGTGCCTCAAAAAAGTCTTAAACTACGGCAACGACGGCATTAAATTATTATTTAAAATTCTGACAACCGAACGAGGGGAACTGCAATATTTAGCTTACGATTTGCTCTGGGAAAAAGCCAATAATAAAGGAAAAAAAAGACTATTGCAATATTTTCCTTGGCCCTCAGAAGTTGGAGCAGATTACAATCAACTGCGAAATTTATTAATAGCTAAAAAATGGCGCGAAGCAGATTTAGAAACGAGAAGATTGATGCTTTCTATTACTGGGGCCGATCGCCGCAAAGATCGCTTATTAACCCAAAAAGATATTGAAACTTTTCCTTGTACCGATCTCCTCAGTATCGATCGACTTTGGGTAAGATACAGTGGCGGTAAATTTGGTTTTAGCGTCGTTCAAAATCTTTATACAAGCGTCGGAGAAGACTATCTTAAATTAGCCGGGAAAGTGGGTTGGCGTTTGCGAGAAACATGGCTTAAATACGAAGATTTAAGATTTACTAATAAAGCCCGTCAAGGTCATTTACCAGTAGCTTGGTTAGTCCCCATTTCCTTTTCTGACTATTGGATCGCTCGTTTTGCTCGTGTCGGTTGGAATTTGTTGTTCGATCGCCTAAATTCTTGCGATCGAGTCGTCAAATAATATTTTTAAATATTTATGCTTCTGTTATTGTTACTGCTGGTTTTACTTCGTTTTTTTCGACGATAATATCGGCAATTTGCTGCTCGATTTTCTCTTTAATAAAAATTGCCAACAGTCGATCGATCTTTCTCACCCCACCGGGAAAATTAGATTCCAATCCAGGATTAATTACAACTTCGTGAATTCTTTGTTTCTTTTCTCGATCCGTTTCCAGTTTAACTATTCTGTGGGCTGTTGCTTTTTTGCCTGCTATTTTGCCTCGATAATTATTTTCGAGGATATTTCTGGTTTTCTTTCTAGTATAAACTAAGGGTTTTAGAGCATTTTTTTTCAATTTTATTGCTTCGATTATTTTACCTATTTCTGCTTCGATCGCCTCTTCCCAAGTTCCTTTATAACTACTGTAGCCCCAGTAAACTTTATAAATTAAATTACTTTCATTTTGGTGAAATACCAAGTGAGGAAAATAAGGAACTGACAAACAATAATAACTATCTTGTCTTTTAATCCGAAAATATCCCCAATTTTTTTCTTGTTTGTTTAAAAGTTGAACTAAAGCAACGGACAAACAAGGATAAAGATCTAACAAATTTTCTGAATCTTTTTGTATTCTCATCTTTAATTCTCAAACAAAATTTTCTTGTAACTAACTATTTTTGTGGGATAATAAATACTTTTACACCTGCATTAAAATAGCTCTTTACTGTACTGTGACAATATCGATACCATATTTTTCAGAAATAATCCTCCGCACCTGGGAACATTTAATTTTAGTCGCCGTTTCGATGACTATAGCGATGGTTGTAGCTATTCCCCTCGGCATTTATATCGCTAAAAAACCCCAATTAGCTAAACCAATCCTCGGCTTTGCTAACGCTATTCAAACTATACCCAGCTTGGCAATTTTTGGCTTTCTATTGACCGTACCTATTATAGGCGGAATTGGCAAAACACCGGCAATCGTCGCTTTAACACTTTACGCCCTGCTGCCCCTAATTCGCAATACCTATACTGGCATTACCAAGATCGATCGAGGTACGATCGAAGCCGCAACAGCTTTGGGAATGAAAAACAGACAAATTTTGTTATTAATCGAAATTCCTTTGGCTGCGGGTATAATTTTAGCTGGGGTGCGAGTAGCTACGGTTATTTGCGTCGGTATTGCTACTATTGCTGCTGCGATCGGTGGTGGTGGTTTGGGTGTCTTTATTTTTCGCGGTCTTTCTACGGTAAATAACCAGTTAATTTTAGCTGGAGCTATTCCCGCAACTTTAATTGCCTTGAGTTTAGATTTTGCTTTAGGATTGTTAGAAAAAAGTTTAGTTCAGCGAGAAAAAAATAACTTAAAAATAAACAAATATCAGTTTGCCGCACTGTTGGGATTGGGGATTTTATTAATATTTTTAATTATGCCGCGATCGAGCGCGCAAATAACTATTGGCTCGAAAAATTTTACCGAACAAGTTATTTTAGGGGAAATACTGGCTACGCAAATAGAAGCCAATACCGATCTTAAAGTAGATCGACAGTTTAATTTAGGCGGTACTTTTATTTGCCATAATGCTGTTGTTTCTGGGGCGATCGACGGATATGTCGAATATTCTGGTACTGCTTTGATAGCTATTTTAAATCAAAATCCGATTAATAATCCTCAATTGGTTTATAACCAAATAAAGCGAGAATACGATCGAAAATTCGCTTTAGAAGTGATGCCATCTCTAGGATTTGAAAATACTTTTGCTATTTTAATTCGCCAAGAAGATGCAGAACAATTAAAGATAAAAACTATTTCCGAAGCTGCCCAATATACACCCCAATGGCAAGCAGGTTTTGGTTACGAATTTCTCAATCGAGAAGATGGTTATCCTGGTTTGGCAAAGGCTTATAATTTACAATTTCTAGAGCCACCTTTAGGCATGGATTTAAGTTTAACTTATCGCGCTCTAGCAGATCGAAAAGTCGATTTTATTGCCGGAGATTCCACTAATGGATTAATTTCCGTACTCGATTTATTTATGTTAGAAGATAACAAACAATATTTTCCCCCCTATCAAGCAGTTCCTATTTTTAACCAACAAACATTAAACAAATATCCAGAAATTAAAGCAGCGATCGCCCAGTTGACTGGCAAAATTTCCGCCGCAGAAATGCGAAAAATGAATTATCAAGTTGACAGCCAATCTTTGCCAGTTAAAGAAGTAGTTGCAAACTTTTTAAAATCAAAAGGGATACTGAAATAAAGATCTTGTAGGCGATCGCTTTCTGAGTCATTTTGAAACTTCAATACCAATTATATTTTAGTTTTCAATACAGCCAAAGGATTTGTCAAATTGAGGTGCAGAATTACTCTATAAAATTGGTATAGTATCACCTACATAAACATTCAGATCGAATGATTATTAAAGATCGATTTTATTTAGATGTAGCCGGGTTATTTACCGTCGAACCTAACAATCGTCCTGCTGTTTCTCCTAATATTTTTCCGGTAAATTCTCCAAATCCTCCGGCTATTTGTCTTCCTGCCGCTCCTCCAATTAATTCGCCGACTAATCCCCCCGCTACTACAGAAGCTGTCGATAGCAGTCCTCCTCCTCGAATATTTTCAGCATCTAAATCTGAGATATCGACGCAAATATCGTTAAGTTCTAAGTCTTGAAGATTATTCTTAGCCATACTTTAATTCCTCACTATTATGCTTGTAAAATCTTCGATCGCTACTAGCAAAATTTAACTCGTAAAATCTTGAAATCGAGCGAACGATAAAAAAAATGAACTTTATCATAACAACAATTTAGCTAAGAAATTATCCTCCTGCATCTATAATTAGACCGATCGCCTCTTTTGTCAGCTCTGTTTTAAGATAGATAAGATTATTATCAAAAACACGCTTTAACTCTTATTAAAGAAATATTCTGCTTTTTTAAGATCTGATAATCCACCCCAAATATCGAGCTAAACTAGTCTTAGTATATTACAGGAAAAAATCAAATTATTTTTATTAATTGATTTACCTAAAAATACATTATCTAGCAAATCAAATAAAAAATAGCTGCATTAATATAAAATGCAACTAGAGACAAACTTTTAGAACAAAGAAGGAACTAATAGATTTAGATCGAGTTTCTCTTAAATTTAGAAACCCAATTTATAAGCCCTTCTCTATTGTGTTCTAGAAAACATCTCTTAGCAGCGTCATTTTCTGCCAACTTACTTGCACAAAACTGCACTTTTTTAAGAAAGTATTATTAGCTACAGAAAATTTTCTTCCGATCGAGTAAAGATTGTAGTATCCTTTGCTTACGAAATAATTAAGATACGATTTACTTATAAATTAGATTTGCGAAAATAAAAAAGGAACGACCCGAACAAATCCCTTTGTGATTAGGCTCGATCGGATAATTAGAGGAAAGAAAATATGTTTTTAATAGCATTAAGACTAGTTATAGTTTTAGCACTAGCTTACTTATTTGGTTTGTTAGTAGCTTGGATAGCATCCTTATTTAGCGATCGCGACTTAGAAACAGAAAATAACTCCATTTCTACTGCATCCTCAGAAATGGGATCGCTAGAGATTGACGAGTCCTACTATTTAGCAGAATTTGATATCTATAAAAATAAATGATTCGAGCGAAGATCTCCCAGCTTAAAAAAGGTTTATCGATCGCCAATACTAAGGATAGAAACGATATCTATGTAATTTGAATCTATCTCCTTGATAAAAATGAAAACGACCCGGCCCTAAGTATAAACCAGAAGATTTTTCCCCAGCTGGGAACACTTCGACACCAAACAGATATATTCCCCCAAATCTAGGATTGCGTCTCGGTCTTAAGGCTACAGTAAAAATCGATCCCGGTGAAATGGGAGAATCGAAAATTACAGTAATCGATCTAGTTGCTTCGTTTTGCGTGACTTCTGCAATATTGAGATTGCTTTTCCTTCGATCGGGAGTACCTAGAAAAGCAGAGGTTCGTTGCAAAAAAAAGCGAATTCTCTCTTGTCCGACTCGTTGTTGAATGACTACTTTTTTTAGGGGTTCTCCTGCATTGTCAGGCAATTCTACCACGAAATAATACCTAGCCCCCCAAACATTGGCATCGCTAGAATATGTAAATGCATCTAGCAAACGAGGGGGTCGATCGAAAAAAATCGTTCCATCTCGCAGTTGGCCGGCGATCGCCAGGGGAATATAATAGAACCAAATTATCGCTACACCTAAAGTTACGATCGGCTGACGAAGCTTTTTTGTTATTTTTCTTAACATTTTCCCTTTCATCCTGAAAATTATTCTGACAGCATAAAAAAGTGAAATTACTTAAATAATTTAGTTATTTAGCCGATCGAAAAGAGGGGGGTTAAATTCGATAATAAAAGAAAGAAGAGATAAGTTGTTAAAGCTTTAAATTTTATGAAGACATTCAAAAATGATTTTCATCATATATTGAGAATTGAAGCCCCAGTGGGTCAGAGTATTATCGATCTCACTCGAGATCTTTATACCTTGGGAAGAGGAAGTAAAAATTCTATAATTATTCACGATAAAGAAGTTTCTCGCTGTCACGCGACTATTGTCAAGAAAAGAAATACTAATTCCGATGAAGATCTATATTGGATCTACGACGGTAATCTTAAGGGCAAAAAAAGTACCAACGGATTAATAGTTAATAAAGAATATTGCTTGAAACATTTACTTAAACCAAAAGATTTAATTTTCTTAGGCAAAAATGTTAAATTAACTTATCATCATCTTTCGAGTAAAACAGTTAAATTATTAAAATCCCTCGAGGGAAATAACTTAATTAATTCTGAGGTTTCGTCACGAGAAACCCTAACTTACAAACAAACAATAATAGTCTAATTTTTAAATAGAAATCGAGCCGTTAAAAAATATGAATAGTTTAAACAAAGATTTAAATCACGTTTTAATACTCAAATATAGATCTAAAGAAAGGATTATTGTTTTAGATCGAGAGCGATATTCTCTAGGTAGAAACCCAGGTAACGATATCATTATCAAAGACAAGCAAGTTTCTCGATATCATGCTACTATTATCAAACGAACAAAAAATAATGCTCAAGATTATTTTTGGATCTACGATGGCAATCTGAAAGATAAAAAAAGCAGCAACGGATTAGTTGTCAATCGAAGATTTTGCCAAAGTCATTGCTTGAGAAGAGGGGATATAATCTTATTAGGCAATAATGTTAAAATCCAATACTATCAATTTGCATCTCAAACATTAGACCTATTAAAATCGATCGAAAACCAAAATAAATCGAAAGATTTGTTATTGAAATTGAGCGATCGAGAATTAAATGGTGTAGATATTAATAGGTTGACCGACGTAGTCGTTCCCACGGCTTAAACTATTTTTAGTATTACTAAATTGCGATATATTATTAAAATAATATAACAGAAAGTAAAATAGGCTCGTCAGATTAACTTAAAAATAACTCCTTAAATTACAAGTATTTTCAGATAATCAAAGAAACTAAAAACAGTCCTTATTATCAAAAAATTAAATTGGCGATCGAACAAATAATAATAAAACTATTTCATTCATCTTTTAACAGCCACATCCCCGTATGAGTGACTTCCGAATCGTCAGGTTGTACGATCAAAAAATGCAATCCTTGACTGTTATTTTTTCTATCTTCATATGTTTGAGCCGCATTAGCAAATTGTTCGTCTTCAAAAGTAGCAAAAACCCAGCGATCGCTCAAACCTGTTTCTAAAATTAATCCGCCAGATTTACCCGCTTCTGTGGGAATATAATTTAAAAAGAAAGGTTTTTCTTCGGCCAACCAACGAGCTAGCTGCATCGATCGCCTACCGCCATATATTACCACTCCAGGAATCGCTACGCTAGAAGCCAGACCTAATTCCATCGGATCTAAAGAGCCAGGCAAGTCTAAAATAGGAATGGGGCGATCGGTAGCAAAATCGATAATATCCCCGGCCAGAATCGTTCCAAAACGCCACTCATCTCCCCAGAGATTTTCCGGTAAACCTTGGGGTGGTAATTTTTCAACCGCGATCGGATCGTAATTAGCAAATTCTCGAGCGCGTTTTTGTAATTCTTCTTTTAAAATTGAAGTGCGTCTGGTTGCTTCTACGGCAATACCTAGTTTTTTGCCAGCAGCAGCAATTAAATTAAGAGATTGAGGACGAAAAACTTGAATTAGCTCCGGTAAATTCCCTTCAGCGGCTTTTTTCATTTCGAAAACCAACCAATCGCTGCTAGCTTCAGATTGAAGACATCTTACCTCATAAACAAAATCGCCGTCACAATCGCAAATTAATAATTCCCACATATTTTCTCCTTGAGGGTTTTTGAGAGGACGACGGTAAAAATCAGCTTGCCAAATTTTCATATTTTGCCTCAAAATATTAACCAAATATATCGAACCATCGAGATATTTACGCTTGATTTAAAATTGTAAACCGATCGAGCTGGCAACGAGCTATTATGAAGGATATTATCGCAACATCTCGCTTGAGTGGGACTAAAGAATTTATTAATTTAACTAACGATGAACGATGAATGGTTAGAAATTGGCACGATCGTCGCCGCACAGGGTATCAAAGGATTGTTACGCGTCTTACCTAGTACGGATTTTCCAGCCAGATTCGAACAACCCGGGCCAAGATGGTTACAATTAGATTCAAAACAACCACCGCGATCGATCGAATTATTGCAAGGCGATCGCATACCCGGTAAAAATTTGTATGTGATTAAATTGGCAGGAGTAGAAGATAGAAATCAAGCAGAAAATTTAAAAGGATCTAAATTATTAATTCCCAAAAGCGATCGCCCTGAATTAGCAGAAGATGAATATCACGTTAGCGATTTGATCGATCTCGAAGTTTATCATCAATTAACTGGGGAAAATATTGGTAAAGTAATCGATGTTTTTTCTGCTGGTAACGATCTCTTAGAAATTAAATTACATCGTCTTCCTCTAAGTAGCAAAAAGAAGAAAAAAACGCCTAAAATTTTGATTCCTTTTGTTAAAGAAATCGTTCCGATAGTAGATTTAGAAGGCGGAAGAATAGAAATCGATCCGCCTCCAGGATTGTTAGAAATCGATCGCAATTAATTTTTTATTGAAAATAATCTGCTAAGTATTGTTCGTAACCCAATCGCTCTAGTTTTTCCTGTTTTTCTGAGACTGATTTAGCCATTAAACGGCGGTATTGCTGAACTTTTTTTAATAATTCTAAATTGTGAGCTGCTAAAATTTGAACGGCTAACAAACCAGCATTTTTAGCATTGCCGATCGCGACGGTTGCTACGGGAATACCCCCAGGCATCTGTACGATAGAATAAAGCGAATCTAGCCCTTGTAAGTGGCGGGTTGCTACTGGCACTCCTATTACGGGTAAAGGAGTCAGAGAGGCTACCATCCCGGGTAAATGAGCCGCACCCCCAGCACCAGCTATAATTACTTTCAATCCCCTTTGGTGGGCGGTTTGAGCGTAGTTTACCATTCGATCGGGAGTACGATGAGCCGAAACGATCGCGACTTCAAACTCAATTTTAAATTCTTCACAAATAGCGATCGCTGCTTGCATGGTCGGCAAATCGGAATCGCTACCCATGATAATACCTATTAAAGGCCCATCTTCACTCATAAGGATATAATTTTTAACTACATCAGGCTAATATTTAGCAATTTTCTCATTAAGAAGGTTCGCTAGCCAAGATATTCTTTACATCTTAGAACTGTCTCATTATTTTTATTATGAATTCGCAAATTAACTTAAAAATCATTAACGCTCGTTTACCGGGTTATTCTGGTTTGCAAGAAATTACTATCGATCGCAATTCTGTTATTACTTCGATCGAACCAATTCAAAATTACCAATCCGATCGACAGGATTTCCAAGTATTAGATGTTAAAAAAGATTGGCTATCTTTAGGAGGTGTAGATTTACAAATTAACGGAGCTTTGGGGCTGGCTTTTCCAGATTTGGAAGTAAAAGATTTAGCTTTATTAGATAAAATTTGTGATTTTTTATGGCAAAATGGAATCGATGCTTTTTCACCGACAATTGTTACTACTTCTCTCGAAAAAATTCAGCGATCGCTAGCAGTTATTTCTCAATTTATGGGCAAACAAAAAGCAGAAGAAAAAGCAACTGCTCGAGTTCTGGGGGTTCATTTAGAAGGGCCTTTTTTGAATTATGAAAAACGCGGCGCGCATCCAGCAGAATATTTATTAAGTTTGACGATAGATAATATTAAAAACGTTTTGGGCGATTTCAGTTCGATCGTTAAAATAATTACTTTAGCTCCAGAATTATCGACGACAAATAAAGAAATTGGTTACTTAAATTCTTTGGATATTACTATTAGTTTAGGTCATTCTTTAGCAAATAGCAATCGAGCTAAAAAAGCTTTTAAATCCGGCGCGTCGATGGTAACTCATGCTTTTAATGCAATGCCATCTTTGCACCATCGCCAACCAGGATTGTTAGGTGAAGCAATAATAAATAAAAATGTTTATTGTGGCTTAATTGCTGATGGCAAACACGTTTGTCCGACCATGATTCAATTATTAATAAAAGCTAGCGATTTTGAGAAAGGAATATTTTTAGTTAGCGATGCACTTGCACCGATCGGATTGAATGACGGTATTTATCCCTGGGACGATCGCGAAATTGAGGTTAAAAACGGTACTGCAAAATTGTTAAATGGGACTTTAGCAGGGACGACATTACCTTTATTAGTAGGTGTAGAAAATTTAGTTAAATGGGATATTTGCGACTTAGAATCGGCTATTGCTATGGCTACAGAATCGCCTCGTAAAGCGATTAATTTACCAGGAATCGATCGAGGTTATAAAGGGCATTTATTGCGCTGGTATTGGGATAAAGATAAAAAAAATCTCAGTTGGGAAAGATTGAAATAAAACTAAAGATAGATTAAAATATCGATGCAATCGTCTATAATTACCTAGAATTTTTTGTTAAGCAATCCCGTTTTAATAATGTTATTAATTAAGAAATATTCTAAATATTTACTGCCGTTGATTTCTGTTATTTTCTTGAGTGGTGAAGCAGTGGTAAATGCAAATACTTTTGAGGTCGATCGACAAACTTTAATTTCACAAAACAAAAGAAGCAATGAAACTGTTACTTTTGCCGATCCAATTTTAGAAAAAGCGGTTAGAAAAGAACTAAATATTTCTGAGGATGAGCCATTGACGCGCGATCGATTATTAGAAATTACTTCTCTTAGAATAAACCGAACAAATTTATCTAAATTAGACGGTATTGAATATTTAACTAATTTAAAAAAACTAGATTTGTCGAGCAATCAAATAAGCGATATTACTCCGATCGCAAGACTGAGCAATTTAACATACCTAGATTTGGTGTCAAATAAAATAAGCGACCTTACTAGTTTAGCTAAATTGACAAATTTAAAAATCATACGGTTATCAGAAAATCAAATCAGCGATATTACTCCCTTAGCTAGATTGACTAATTTAGAATCGCTATATTTGTTAAATAACGAAATAAGCGATCTTACTACCTTAGCTAAATTGAATAATTTAAAACAGCTATATTTGTTAAGAAACCAAATAAGCGACCTTACTGGTTTAGCTAGATTGAGTAATTTAGAAGGTCTTTGGTTATCAGAAAATCAAATCAGCGATCTTGCTCCTTTAAGTGAGTTGAGCAATTTGAAAAGGCTACATTTGGAGGAGAATAAAATAAGTAACGTTACCAACTTAGCTCAATTGAACAATTTAACAGACCTATATTTGCAGTACAACGAAATAAAAGATCTTACTCCGTTAGCTAGATCGAACAATTTAGAGGAGCTATGTTTATCAGAAAATCAAATAAGTAACGTTACCCCTCTTGCTAGATTGAGTAATTTAGAAATTCTATGCTTGTCAGAAAATCAAATAAAAGATATTACTCCCCTAGCTAAATTGAGTAATTTAGAAATTCTATGCTTGTCAGAAAATCAGATAAGTAACGTTACCCCTCTTGCTAGATTGAGTAATTTAGAAATTCTATGGCTATCAGACAATCAAATTACAAATTTTGAACCTGTCAAAAATTTAGCTCATTATTGTTTTGGCTGCGAAATAGAAGAGCAAAGATTCTAATTGCTATTTCGTTGGCGCGATCGAACTTAATTTTTACTCCTAATATTTCTCGAAAATAAATCGTGTAGTAAGACATAAAAACAAGGAATAATAAATAAGGTTAAAAAAGTAGCTAAAGATAAACCAGAAAAGACGACTATTCCTAAAGGTTGTAATAATTCAGAACCTTGACCGAGACCTAATGCTAAAGGAAATAAACCTAGAACGGTGGTGATAGTTGTCATTAAAATTGGTCGCAAACGTTGGGATGATGCTTTTAAAATGGCAGTGTAGCGATCGCATTTAAATTCTGTATGTATTTGGTTAGCTAATTCGACCATAACGATCGCATTATTTACAACAATTCCGACTAATAAAATCGCCCCGACTAAAACAGTAGCACCGATCGCAGTATTGGTAAGATAAAGTCCGAATATTCCTCCGGCTAATGCTAGGGGAATGGTAAACATAATTACCAAAGGATCGATTAAAGAATTGTATTGTACTGCCATAACTACGAAGACTAAAAAAGTAGCTAAAATGCCTAAAGTCGCTAGAGAATTTTGTAATTCTTGGTTAGTTTCTTGGGTGAAACTGGGAACGATCGACACTCCTTCGGGGAGGTTGACAGTAGATAAAATTTCGTTAATTCGCTCGAAAGCTTCCCCTAAAGTTGCCCCTTCGTTTAGCGATCCAGATATTAAAAATACGTTGCGTCTATTTATTCTTTGAATTTCTCCGGGGGCTTGGCCTAAACCGATCTTAGCGACATCTTGAAGGTAAATAGATCTATTATTGCCGACTAAAACGGGTAATTGGGCTAATTGGGAGATATCTTGGACTGTAGCATCGTCTAGTTCGACGCGAATATCGACTAAGCGATCGCCTCTTTGTAATTCTGTTATTATCGTACCTTCGATCGCGGTTTGAATTGCTTGTCCTAATTGCTCGATAGAGAGGTCATACTGGGCTAATCTTTCAGTATCGGGTATAATTTGTATTTCTCGCTGTGGGGGGTCGGTATTGGGGCGAAAACGGGCTATACTGACGTTGCGATCGAGTATTCTTAATACCCTCGTTCCCGATCGTTGTAATAATTGCGGATCTGTTCCTTGAAGGGTAACATCGATTTCCGCTCTTGTGGGAGAATTAGATAGGGAAATTCCTCGGACTGTTTCGGGAATCATTCGCAAGCGAGTATTGACCAGGTTTAATTGATTAAATTCTTGATTACAGCGATCGATATAAGCGTCTAAATTGCTTCCTGGTTTAATGGCGATCGTACTCGATCCTCGCAGTACGTTAGCGATACTGCTATTGCCGAAAACAAAACCCCCGGAAGTTGTAAAGACAGATTCTGTTTCTGGTTGAGATAATAAAATTTCGTCTACTAATTTCATTACTTGGCGGTTTTCTGCCAAAGTAGTCCCGGGTGGTAAGGTAGCAAACAAACGGGCCTGTCCGGTATTAATTCTCGGCAGAATTTCGCGATCGAGCTGTCCTTCTAAGATGATACTGCTGCCGCCTAAAACTATAAAAGCGATCGCAATAATTATTAAACGACGGCCCAAAACTAATTTTAAAATTCTTTGATAGTTTATTGTAGCTGCTTGAAAAGATCGATCGAACCAGCGCAATAAAAAGAAGTTACTCAACCCGCTAGAGTAGGGAAGGGCTAACATCCGAGATGCTAACATCGGTACGACTGTTAAGGCGATCGCCAGCGAAGAAGCAACAGCAAAACTGATAGTCAGGATTAGTTCGTTAAATATCAAAGAAAACAAACCACCGACCAGTAAAAAAGGTATTACCGAGACTAAATTAGTGGTAGTTGAAGCCAGTAAGGCCGATTCTATTTTACTACTGCTAGTTTCTGCTGCATAAATTACATCTTTTTCTCTGTAATATTGAGGTGATTTTTTATCTATTCCATCAGAAATAGTTTCCAACATCACGATCGCATTATCGACGACAATACCGACACCTAAAGCTAGTCCACCCAAACTAAAGACATTCAAAGACAAACCAAATAACTTCATCAAGACGATCGCAGCTAAAGTAGCTAGAGGAATGGCGATAACGATAATTAAAGTTTGCCGTAGCGAACCTAAAAATATTAACACGGTTAAAGCGGCTAAAGTTGCCCCAGTTAAACCAGATAGGGCTACATTAGAAATTGCATTGCGAATAAAGATCGATTCGTCTTTAGTAGTTACTATTTCGATATCTTCAGAAATTAACTTAGACTGACGCAACAGATCCAATCTTTGTTTTACCCCATCTATTACCTCAACAGTATTAGCATCTGGTTGTTTTTGGATGCTGACTTTTACGGCTGGTTCGCCATTGAGAGAAACAAATACCCTTTGTTGGGAAGTTCCATCGATAACTTCAGCAAAGTCTCTTAAATAGATCGTCCCTTCACCCCTTTCAAAAGCAATATTTTTAATCTCCTCAGAACTTTGAAACCTCCCGACAGTGCGAGTTAGAGGTTCTTCTTCTCCCCCAACCAAACGACCTCCAGAGACATCTATATTGCGATCGTCCAACTGATTTAAAACATCGCTCAAACCCAAACCTAAAGCTTGTAAACGGATCGGATCGATTTTTACTCTTACTTCTTCTGTCACTCCTCCAGAAACATCTACAGTACCCACCCCAGAAACTACACTCAACTCCCTCGATAATTCTTCATCAGCAAAAACCCGCAGATCCAGATCTTTGAGAGAATCAGATTGTAAAGCAAATTCATATACAGGCAAATTAGAAGGTTCAAACTTAAACAAACGAGCATTTTCAACTAGATCTGGCAATCTTCCCCTCACCCTGTTAAAAGACTCCGTAGCTTCATTTAATGCTCGATCGACATCTCCACCAGGTGCGAAAAATAAATCGACACTTATTCTTCCTTCTCTAGTTTGAGAATAGATCTGAACTACTCCTTCGGTAATGCTTAATGCTTCTTCGAGGGGTTTTGTTACTTCTTCGATCGCTACTTCTGGAGACAGTCCCGGAGCGGCCAAACGCAATCCTATGCGAGGATATGTGATAGATGGGAGTAAATCTACTTGTATTTGAAAAATAAAAAATAATCCCAGTACGATCGCGGTGGTAGTTAGGGCTAACGTACCGATATGGCGACGAATTGCTAGGCTGCTAATACTGAATTTTTTCATTAGAGGTGAGGGTGTAGGTAGAGACTTACAATGTACGTTTGTACTGGGGTCAGGGACGTACCATGGTACGTCGGTACAGGGGTCAGGGGTCAGGCAGAAAATAGTACAAAATTATTCCAAGTTTTGGTCATTTAGAACTGATTTATTTCTTAAATACTCGTTATTCGTTACTCGTTACTTGTTACTAATTACTCCCTAATTACTACTCTAAAAAACTGCGGTTAGATTATGTCTGAATGGAAAAGTCATCGGGATCTATTCCCCAATTAATCCATTTAATTGCCTTTCTTGCGGATGTCATATTAGGAGAAACTCGCAAAACGTGAATTTTTTTTGTGCTGGTACAAATCATTTTTAAAAGTAAAATTGGTTCTAGATTGAAGCTATTAGGTTCGATATTTTCCTCTATTTTGATAAGTTCGTATTCTTTCCAAGTATCTATTAATTCCGATCTTAATTCTTGACATATTCGTAAGTAGCCAATTTCTCGAATTAAAACACCTCTAAGATGAGCATTTTTTTCTGATAAAATCCATTCAGATTTCCATTTACTAGGATGAATTTGTCCGTATTCTTCGGGAATTGGATCGCCACGATAATAGTATTTTTTTAACCAACCATCGGCAAATTCGATCGCATTTTCTCCTTCAGCGTGCAATCTTTTTTCGGAGTCTAATAAAATTTTGCTGGGTCTGGCACATACTAAACAAATTTCATTAAAAGGAAATATCCAACTTAAATTTGTTACTAAAGTTTCTAGTATTTTCCATTTTTCTAAGTCAAAAGGATAATTTAATACAGAAATTTTAAAATCAATTACCGCACAATCTCCAGCTA
>CAYWIH010000064.1:0-26840 GCA_964458305.1 uncultured bacterium
TTTGTAGGATCTATTGCAAAGAAATTTCACTTTTTTATAATTAAATTGTCAATTTAAAATCAATCTTTAAGTTTTTTAAATTAAAAATAACAAAATTAGTTTTTATTTTTAAAAATATAGCGATCGCGTTATAGCAAAGGTATTTTGTTAATCTAATGATTTTCTAGACTTTATACCAGAAGGCAGCAGGATTATGCTTAAGAATTAAAGCCTTTACCAATGTTAAATGTCCTAAGTTTTACTTCGATTGCTTGACTGCGACTGTTGTATATTAAAAACTAACTATAAAGTTAGTAATCGTAAAAATTTAGTTGCATATTTTTAAAAATTACAAATTAATTAAAAACAACGAATATAATAAATATACTCGTTGCTTTGAGACTTAATTAAGATTGACGATTAACCGACGCAAACAGCCAATTTTTTGCCTAATTTGAGAAGAGGACGAAGGGCCGAACGATCCCAAGCACAAAGACGATCGGAATTGTTATCTTGAAGGCAATTAGGGAAAATCTTAGTCGAGAAACAATGACAGTACAATTCTTGAGCGCGATCTAAAGATAAATCGAGGTGTAATTTTTCCCCAGCATCGATCGTTCTTTCTAAGCGGGCCAAATCCGATTCTAAATTAACAAAATTGCCATCGTAAAGAATTTGCCACAGCCAACGCAAGATCGACTTTTCTAATAGTACTTTAGCTTCGATAATTTTGAGCTGATTGTCGACGAGATCTGCTTCTGTGGCGATCGCTTCTAATTCTGAGATTACCCCATCTATTTCTTGTCCGCGATCTTCGTTGTCTCGCAAATGGATCTCTAATAAACTTTCTAAACTGTGAATAGCCTGCAAACAGCGATGGGATAAAGCAACTTTGGCAGCTACTTGTAACTCTTGGGGGACTGGTAAATTATCCCGTAAAAAAGCGACAATAACACTGTAATTATCGCGATAAACTTGAGTGTAGAGCCGATCCAATCTCAATTTAGTATCGGCGATCGATCGCTCCATAATACTCTGTCTTTGTTCTGCAAATAAATCTTGCAAACCAAAATAGCGATCGCCAAAGACCTCGCTAGTAACTAAAATTACTTTAGCCGCACTAGCAGTTTCTAAAGCTGAAAATATTTTATCTTTTAATTGGCGGTAGCCGCGGCGATCGGCGAAAGGTTGAATGCAACAATGGAAGTCCCAACCACCTAGATGAAGCACTGCAAAAATAAAATGCGCGCTTTCCCAGGTAATTTCAGAAGTCAAACGGACTTGTCCGACGGCTAAATTCATCGAACCGATTTGCTGTTTCTGATAATCTAACTGCATGGTATCGTAGCAGTAAACTCGCTCTTTTTTAGCGTAATTAGTAAATAAAGAACTAATTGCGTAATGTGCCGCTACTTGCTCGAAACCAATTTGAGAAGATAGTACTAATTGTCGATAAACTTCTGCTCCGTTGCCGAATTCTTTGACGTTACTCGGTGCTGTTTCTAAGCGGTTAATAAATTCTTGCTCTAACTGTACCCCGGCCGCATCTCCGGCTAATTCGATCGCTCGCGAAGCATAACGTAAAATTTGCACTCCTTCGGGGCGAGAAAGTTCTTCAAAAAACCAGCCGCAACTAGTGTACATTAATAAGGCGTGACGCTGCATTTCTAGCAGCCTTAAAGCATCGATTTGCTCGGCTAAGGTCAGTTGGCGGCATTGATGTTTGGAAAGAAAGCGATCGATCGATTCTGGGGATCGATTTTTAATCACTTGAATGTATTCGTCCCGAGCCAACCAAGGATCGCTAAAAAATTTATATCCGGTATCTTCGTAAACTTCGATTAAGCGATCGCGCAGCCAGTCGAGAGTTTCTCTGAGGGGTTTGCGCCATAATTGATGCCATTCGCCACCTCCACCGCAACCGCAGTCATCTTGCCAGCGATCGACTCCGTGGGCGCAACTCCAAGCCGTTACTGGTTTTAATTCTACTTCCCAAGTAGGGGGATTGATGCTGAGATAATGGGCGTAATTGGTAATTTTCCAGCCCTTACATTCGAATTCTTTGGTAAAAGCGTAAGCCAGGCATTTTTCCGTTGCTTTTTTGTGGTGGCCGAAAGTTTCTCCGTCGGTAGCTACGCTAATTAATTGAGCTTTTTTGCCGCTTCTGACGGCAACTGAGAGCCTTGCGATCAAGTTATCGGTGCTTCCTAGCACTTCTCCAAAGCCCATATCCCGCGAAATCGGCCCGTCATAGAAAAATATATCGATATATTCTGTTTCGTTGAGGAAACAGCGATAAGGACGGGTAGGATCGATTTGCGATCCGCCGACGGAATGCCATTCGGGATCGGGATCTTCTGCATTGGCGAAGGGACGACATTTTTCGGCTTGGGAAGGTGCGAGAATGATGAAGCGAATGCCGTGGGCGATCAGGACTTTTAAAGTGGGGTAGTCTACTGCCGTCTCTGCCAGCCACATTCCTTCGGGATCGCGCCCGAAACGGGATTTAAAGTCTTCTATACCCCATAAAATTTGAGTGTTTTTATCCCGCTCGTTGGCTAGGGGTAAAATAATGTGGTTGTATGCTTGGGCGATCGCGTTGCCGTGTCCTTCGAGTCGCAAACAACTTTGACGATCGGCTTCGATTATTTTTTGATATACTTCGCTGTCGTAGTTTTCCAACCAAGACATCAAGGTGGGGCCGATATTGAAACTTAAGTATTCAAAGTTATTAACTATGGCAACTACTTCCCCTTTTTCGTTGACAATTCTCGAAAATGCGTTGGGACGATAGCATTCGTAATAGATTCTTTCGTTCCAGTCGTGGAAGGGTTGGGCTGATGGTTGTCGTTCGATCGTGTCTAAGTAGGGATTTTCTCGCGGCGGTTGATAGAAATGACCGTGGACTGTGACGTAGATACCTTCAGCTTTTGTTTCAGTAGTTTCGGTCGATCGTGCTGAAATCGATGCTTCAGTATTGTGAATCATAGAGTTAATTTTTTGTTATTTTTTTGTGTTTTTTCTGGAGATTAACTGAGGAAAAATGTCGAGTAGCTTCGCTTCAAGGTAATATTTTTTATTCCTTTGAATTTCGATCGCAAACTACTACTCTCTTACTCGATCTAACAAATGTAAAACTAAACCTTTATGCTATCTGCCATCTACCCTAAGATATAATTTATGTTATTATCTATACAAAATTTTTTTTAATATCAAGAATGTATCTAAACTCTCCGCAATTATAAGTTCTCTCGATCTAGTTTTGAGCTAATTTAACACCTTATTAACAATTTTCAAACTAGCACTAAAAATATATTAAGACACTCCTAACTACTGCGAGCTATTAGAGTGTCATAAATACTAGGACTATAGTTAATCTCCAAGTAATTTACAAAAGCAAATTGCAATTAAATATAGAGAATAACTATAAATTGCCTGCGATCGTTTTAACCTTGACTTTTGCGAAGGTGTTCTAAAATTTGTTGTTGACGTTCTTTAGAACCGAGAGAAAAATCGCCAAAATTCACGCTAGTTTTTTTGACGTGATCCATAACATTTTTTTTGCGAAAATCTTGTTGGGAAAAAGTCTTTGGTTTAGTAGCAACCGATCGAGGAGCTTCTGCTTGTGAAGCAGCAGTTTCAACGGCTTGGGCTTTTTCTTGGGCTGGTGCAGCAGCTTCAAAGGGTTGGGCTTTTTCTTGGGCTGGTGCGGCTTGTGGAGGAGGAGTAACTTCAACGGGAGGTTGAGTTTCCTTAGTGGGTACGCTAGCAAAAGAAAATGATTGAGGTGATTGTGGTGCTTGTCTGGTTTTTTTAATCGAAAATAAAGATTTATTGCCAGAAGTAGCTTTAAGATGTTCTTGAATGCGTTGTTTGCGATCGTCAGCAGCCATAATTAATTTCAAGTCGTGCTTATATTTTCTATAATTTTGTAACCAAATCTTATTTTTACCGATTTTGTACCAATAGATCGAGACAAATTATCGAGCGATCGTGCATTATGATTAGAGGCGCAAGCCGCTTTTCAAGAATAATACAAAAGAACTGAAATAGATGTTCAACAAAAAAAATACTTTCTTTTTCCTTTTGTTGGTGTTCCTACCCATTTCCGTCGCCGCTCATTTTTTGGATTGGGGATCGACAATAGTATTTATCACTGCTGGATTGGCTATAATACCCCTAGCTGCCTTTATGGGGACTGCTACTGAAGAAATCGCTGTAGTTGTCGGGCCTAACCTCGGAGGGCTGTTAAACGCCACATTTGGCAATGCTACGGAATTAATTCTCGCTTTCATCGCTCTCAAAGCTGGCTTGATCGAAGTGGTCAAAGCGACAATTACCGGCTCGATTATCAGTAATTTACTATTAGTAATGGGCTTTGCCATGCTTTTGGGCGGATTGCGCTATAAAGAGCAGGATTTTAAACTAACTCCGGCTTTAGTCAATAATTCTTTAATGAATTTGGCAGTAATTGCTTTACTTTTACCGACTGCAGTAGAATATACTTCTAGCGGAATCGAGCCGGCAATTTTACAAAAACTCTCGATCGCGATCGCAGTAATCTTAATTTTTGTCTATCTGCTGACTTTATTATTTTCAATGAAAACTCACGCCTATCTTTACGATGTCGGTGTGGCAGAAACAGAAAAAGAGAATCATTCCCCAGAAGACTCAGAAGCAGAGAAACCAAATATTTTCTTGTGGGTGGTAGTTTTATTATTAGTAACCCTTACAGTTGCGATCGAATCGGAATTATTGGTAGATTCTCTAGAAGAAGCTACTTCTAGTTTGGGACTGACTGCTTTATTTACCGGGGTAATTGTTTTACCGATTATTGGTAATGCTGCCGAACACGCTACTGCGGTTACCGTCGCGATGAAAAATAAAATGGATCTGTCTTTGTCGGTAGCGGTGGGTTCTAGCTTGCAAATTGCTTTATTTGTCGCTCCGGTCTTAGTTTTAGCAGGTTGGGCGATCGGTCAGCCAATGGATCTCAATTTTAATCCTTTTGAATTGGTAGCCGTCGCCGTTGCAGTATTTATTGCTAATTCTATTAATGCTGACGGTCAATCTAATTGGTTGGAAGGAAGTTTGCTCTTAGCTACTTATACGGTAATAGCTTTAGCCTTTTTCTACCATCCAGTTTTACAAGGTATGGCTTAATTTATTGCAGCCTTTGGCATCTCGAGGGGTTTAACTCCTGCAAGATCTAAAATTTGCGGGATTAAATCTTCTTTTTTAACTGCCATCATATGCACTCCCTGACACAATTGTTTGGCTAATTTGACTTGTTCGGCGGCAATTTGCATTCCTTCGGCTAAAGGATCTTTTGCGGCGGCCAAACGTTGAATTATTTCTTCGGGAATATTAACCCCAGGTACGTTGCGATCGATAAATTGGGCATTTTTAGCAGATTTGAACAGAAAAATTCCGGCTAAAATTGGTTTATCGCTTATTGTTGCGATTTGATTCATAAATTTATCTAACTTATCGAAGTCGGTAATTAATTGACTTTGAAAAAACTGCGCCCCTGCGGCTAATTTCTTTTCAAAACGACTCTGCAAACCCGACCAACTTTTATGTTGCGGATCGACTGCAGCCCCCGGAAATAGGTCAATAGCACCATCTGGTAAAGCTTTATCGTTGCGATCGATCCCGTGATTGAGTTTGTCGATTAATTTGAGAAATCTAACTGCTTCTAATTCAAAGACAGATTTGGCAGTTTTGCAATCTCCTGCTTTGACCGGATCTCCTGTGAGGGCTAAAATATTGCGAATTCCTAAAGCGTGGGCCCCGATTAAATCTGCTTGCAGGGCGATCGAGTTGCGATCGCGACAAGCCATTTGACAGATGGGATTAATTCCTCGTTGCCTTAAAATTGCTGAAGCGGCAACTGAAGACATCCGCATTACGGCCCTACTTCCGTCGGTAATATTAATGGCGTGAACTCTATTTTTTAAAGTTTCTGCCATTGCTATCATTCTGGCTGGGTTTCCTCCTTTGGGGGGCGCAACTTCAGCAGTGATTAAAAATTCTTTGGCGGCAACGGCACGGCGAAAGGGATCTATCATTAGATTACATTAATTGTCCGTAGATTTTTTTCTAGAGTCGGGGTAAATAACCGAGGGCAGTTTTTACTTTAGATAGAGTTTTTAAAGCTACTGCTTCTGCTTTTTCTTGACCTTGTTTCAACACCGAATCTAAATAGCCTTTATCTTCGATTAATTCCTGATATTTTGATTGTATGGGTTCGAGGGCGGCGATCGTAGTTTCTGTTAATAATGGTTTAAATTGTCCCCAACCCATATCTTGACACTCTGCGGCTACTTCTGCTTTAGTTTTGCCCGAGAGTATAGTGTATAAGTTTAAGAGGTTGTTGCATTCTGGTCTTTCTGGATCGTCGAAGCTCAAACCTTTGACCGGATCGGTTTTGCAGCGTTTAATCTTTTTCTTAATCGTCTCGGGCGAATCTAATAATTCGATCCGACTCATTTCTGAAGGATCTGATTTTGACATTTTTTTCGTCCCGTCTGATAAACTCATTACCCTAGCTCCTTCCTTTCTGATTAAAGGTTCGGGGATTTTTAAAACTGGTTCTTTTTTCTTACCAAAGCGATCGTTAATTCTAATGGCAATATCGCGAGTTAATTCGATATGCTGTTTTTGATCTTCTCCGACTGGCACGAGATCGGCTTCGTAAAGTAAGATATCTGCTGCCATCAATACCGGATAATCTAACAAACCGACGCTGACATTTTCCCCTTGTTTGATCGCTTTTTCCTTAAACTGGATCATTCGCTCTAACCAGTTGAGGGGAGTGATACAGTTAAACAACCAAGTTAGTTCGCTGTGCGCGCTGATGTGAGATTGCACGAAAATTGTCGAATATTCTAAGTCTATACCGCAAGCTAAATATAATGCGGCGATCGTCCGGGTATTTTGGGCTAGTGTTTTCGGATCGTGGGGTACTGTAATTGCGTGTAAGTCTGCGACGAAAATAAAGTTATCGTATTCTTTTTGAATTTCTACCCAGTTGCGAATTGCCCCTAAATAATTCCCTAAATGTAAACTTCCTGTTGTTTGTATGCCCGATAAAACTCGCTTTTTACCCATAAAATATCGATCGATTTTTTTTTAGCTGTTTTTTATTATGCTAAAAAACGGGCCTCTATCTCTTTATGCAGATCGACTGTTTTTTGTCAAGGGGGCAAAATTAAAATTTTCTCGGGTCGGAATCTAGCGAATGGCAACGAAACCAGCTTTTTCGATCGCTTGTTGTCCTGCTTCGGAAAGGAGCAGTCTAGCATAAGCAAAACCAGCCTCTTCTTCGATCTGACCGTTTTGTTTGACAATTACGTATAATTTGTTAGTCAGGGGATAACTAGCGTCGCGAAATGATTGGTGATTGACTCGATGGGGTGTTGCTTGGCAATCGAGATTGCTGCTAGGATCTGCTTGATAAGGAGAGATTAGTTTTTCCTCGTTGTATCCGATCGGCAGTGCTTGAACAGAACATTGGGGAACTATTTCGGCCGCTGATGCGTAAAAAATTGCTCCTTTGTTAGAATTGACTATTCTCAATCCTTCTGTCGTGCTGGTGGCTAATTTTACGTTACTAGTAATGTGTTTTTCGTTGAGAATGTTTCTGGTAAAATAATTGGCAGTACCGCTGGCGTGAGGAGATTTAGAATAAGGTATTATTGGTAAATCCGGCCCGCCTACTTCTTTCCAGTTAGTAATTTTACCTAAATATATATCTCTTAATTGCCCTACTGACAAGCCGGGAACTTCTAAATCTGGATGTACGGCGATCGCAATTCCATCTATCGCTATTGCTATTTGTCTCAATTCGTAGCCATTTTCTTTTGCCGTTCTTTTTTCTTCGATTGTAAGGGGACGGGAAGATTGAGCAATTGAGAGGCGATCGTCAATTAACATTTCGATCCCGACGCTAGAACTGGGATTCCAAATTGGATGTTGTAGATAACGCAGTTGAAATTGGGGAATTTCTGCTTTTATTTGTTCGTCTACTGCGGCCCTAATCGGTGCCCATACCGTACTTCCACCGTAGTTAAACATTCCTCGAGGAATATCTTGATTTACTCCTTTGAAGCTCATCAATTTGGCTTCTGTCGGATTGATTTGCGAATTAGTTGCTGCTATTTCTAAATTCTTGACGAGATTAAGGTTACTATTTGCGGATTTGTTTTTTCTTTCGTCCCGTATTTCTGCTTTAGTCGCGCTAGAGTCTGTTCGTTCTGCTGTTGCTGGGTTTCTCGAATAGGTTACTAGTTTAACAAATAAAAATACAAAAATTAAAGACCCTAAAACTACTCCTAAATTGCGCCAACTAATGCGATCTTGACTATCAATTGCTTCGTCTCGTTCGAGTACCGTACTTGCTTGAGATAAACTTCTTCTGGTTCTACCTTGTTTGTCTAAAATACGAATAATTGTCGAGCGATTGAAACTAGCTAATTTATCGTTAGGATTTAGAGAAAGGGTTTTTTCGTAATCGATTAGAGCCGATTCGTAATCTCCTCTAACGTGATAGATAGTTGCTCTGTTGCGATAAGCCAGTGCATATTGCGGTCTTATTCTAATTGCTGCATTGAAGTCGGCGATCGCTTTATCGTATTTTTGTAAGATTGCGTAGCCTTGACCTCTATTATTATAAGCACCTGCATAGCGAGAATTGAGTTCGATCGCTCTACTTAAAGATGCAATTGCTTTGGGGTAATTTTTTAAGCCAATATATGCCAGTCCTTTATGATAATGGAGTTTTGCACTATCTTTCTTTAACTGGATTACTCTGTTACAGTCGTCGATCGCTTCTTGATATTCTTGTAATTTAATCCAAGTGCGCGCTCTTTCGTGATAAGCTATGGCATCGTAAGGATTCAAGTCGATCCTTTTGGTGTAATCTGCTATTTTTTTGCGTTCTCTCATTTGCATAATTTTTTCTGTTATTTTCGATTGCTTTTTTAGTTTTGTTTGTTTTACCTTCTGCGGCTTGGTAATCTGTCGCTTTATTTTATTGAGATTTATTTATATTAATAATAAGCTAGTGTTAATACTGAAGATTATAAGCTTGACGGTTTAACTTGCCTTCATATTTTAGCCAAAATTATTAAATTGTCTATACTTATTGGGTATTCTAGGTTATACCTATCTTGAGGCAGACTGAAAAAGTTTAAATAAAATTTATATTTTGTCACAAAAGCTTGCCAGGAATCTGCCTGACTTTTTCAAGTTAGTTTAAATTGATTATTAACCAACTCATGCTAAAGATAGATTGATGGGCGATCCCGAAGCAATACAACCAATACCAAAAATGAGCGAAGTTTGGCGATCGACTTTAAAATGGCAACCGAACGAAGTACAACAGCAACAATTTCAAAGTTTGTACGCAGAAATACTGAAGGGAAATCAGCGATTAAATCTTACCCGCATCACTGAAGCTGAGGATTTTTGGGAGAAACATCTCTGGGACTCGATCGCTGGTTTAATGTATTTAGATTGGTTCGACTCAATCGAACTGCAAAAATCGATTCGAGCGATCGATATTGGTACTGGTGCTGGTTTTCCCGGGATTCCAGTGGCAATATTTTCTAATCAGATCGAAGTAACTTTATTAGATTCTACGCGCAAAAAAATTACTTTCCTTGCAGAGTTAATAAATAATTTACAACTCAACAATCTTAAAACGTTTGCAGCTAGAGCGGAAGATTTTGGCAGAAACAAGCAGCGTCGAGAATTTTACGATCTGGCTTTAGTTAGAGCGGTAGGGAAAGCTACAGTAGCAGCAGAATACGCTTTACCTTTACTAAAAATTGGCGGTGTTGCTGTATTGTATCGCGGTCGTTGGCAAGAAGAGGAGACTAAAGCAGTGGAAAATGCGGTTTCTCAATTGGGAGGCCGGCTCGATCGGATCGAAAGTTTTACTACTCCTTTAACCCATAGTACTCGAAATTGTCTTTACTTACGTAAAGTTCGTCCCACTAGCGATCGCTTTCCCCGTCAAATTGGCATCCCGACTCAAAAACCGCTTTAAAAAAATTGCGGCCCCAATGATGGTAACATAATTAACGTAGTAAAAACTTAAAATTAAAAGCTTTAAAAGACAAAAATATTAAACTCGATCGGATCTAGATTCTGTTTTAGTTCCTCAGAGTAAAAATAATCTGTCTGCTAATAATTTAAGTAAGTTGAAAAAACTAGTTATCTAATTAATAAAATTTGCAATTTGCTTGAGGAGAAATATATAGTAATATGAGTATTTATAAAAATCAATATTTACTGGATCGAGAACGATTTTCTTTAAACCACGAAGGATTTTCTAATTTATTAGCAAATACAGAAAATATTTTAATCGTTCAAGATTTGGATGGAGTCTGTATGGGGTTAGTAAAAGATCCCCTCGATCGAATTATTGATAAAGAATATGTTGCCGCAACTAAGTCATTTCAAAATCATTTTTATGTTTTAACCAATGGCGAACATCTTGGCGAGCGAGGTGTCAACGGGATTATCAAAAGAGCCTTTCAAGATAGTAAAAAAGTGAAAGAAGAAGGTTTATTATTGCCCGGTCTTGCTGCTGGAGGAATTCAATGGCAAGATTGTTACGGTAATATCGCACATCTTGGTGTTAGCGAAGCAGAATTATCTTTTTTAGCAGAAATTCCTTTAAAAATTGAAACTAGATTAAAAGATTTTTTCGAGGGATATCCCGATCTATTAAATTCAGAAGAACTAGTAAAATGTATCAAAGCTTCAGTATTAAAAAATAAAGTTTCTCCCACAGCTAATTTAAATACTTTTTACGAAAGAATTGGCAATCGCACGGATATTTATAGTTCCTTGCAAGAAGAGATGCAAATTTTGATGGCAGAGTTATTAGCTGAAGCTACAGAAAAAGGCTTAGAAAATTCTTTTTTCGTTCATTATGCACCCAATTTAGGCAAAGACGATCGAGGTAATGAAATTTTATGGCCCGCTAGCGATCTTAACTCCGGTACTACGGATTTTCAATTCATGGTTTTAGGTGCGGTAAAAGAAGCCGGAGTAGCAGTAATTTTGAATCGATACTATTATTATCGTACCGGAAAATATCCCCTAGGAGAAAATTTTAACATCCGAGCCGCCGTTCAAGAAAAAACAGATTTACTTGCTTTAATTAAAAACAATTTCGATCGGGAAATAATGCCGAAAATAGTCGGAGTTGGAGATACCATAACCAGCGTAGCTAAAGATATAAATGGCGCGATCGAATTTAAAAGAGGAGGAAGCGATCGCAACTTTTTACAACTAATTCAAGATCTCGGTAGGGAATTCGATACTGGTAATATTATCGCCTATGTGGATAGTTCTAGAGGTGAGGTGAAAAATCGCAAATCTATTAAACTAGCTACAATTATTAATAATGAAGGATCGAGTAATGCTGAACAATTGCAGGTTATTGAAGGGCCGACCGATCCTCGCGACTTAGAAGATCCTTTGCAGCTTAACATTGTTTTTCCCGAAGGCCACCCGCAATACATTCACTTTTTCTCTTTAGCAGCAAAGATGCGTCGCGCATCTATCTAAATATAGATTTTTAGATAGTCTTTTTTATTTCTTAATGCAATTTAACAAAAGGTTTAGCTTTGACAAGCAGGATGAATGTTAATATGTTGTACGTGTTACTTATTGCCTAAAAAGCTAGATACGCTCTTAAAATTAGAGCGATATTTTAGATAATAAATAGGCACTTATACCGGATTAATTAAGTAGCAATTCAAATATTATTTTTGTAGAATTCAAGCGAAATTATTTTGTTATACATAAGAGAGGTTTTTCGTTTATATTTGATAATTAAAAGACAATTTTATTCGTTGCAACTAAGATCGGGTTAGTAACAACAGCTTATCCGTGCCGGATCGAGCTAGTAGATTTTGAAATAAAAATTCTAATTAAAACAAAAAACATTCAATATTACTAGCTACCGATCGATTAAAAAAATTGACAAAATAGGAAAAATATGAAATCTTCTTTAGTGATTCTTTATCACCGCGAACCTTACGATGAAGTAGTAGAAAACGGACAAATTCGCTACAGACCCAAGAAAAGTCCTAACGGAATCGTACCAACTCTAAAAAGCTTTTTTGCTAATGTAAATCAAGGAACTTGGATCGCCTGGAAACAAATAACAGCCAAGCAAAAAGCCAAATTTCAACCTAAAGTAAATGTTGAAGATGAGGGTAATTATAACGTCGTTAGAATACCCCTAATGGCAGAACAAGTAAAACAGTTCTATCACATCACCTCAAAAGAATCTTTTTGGCCGATTTTACATTCGTTTCCCTTTCATTTTACCTACGAAACTTCCGACTGGGAAAACTTTAAAAATATTAACCGTTTGTTTGCCGAAGCTGCTTGCGCAGAAGCAGCAGATGATGCTTTAATCTGGATACACGACTATAATTTGTGGTTAGTAGCTAAATACATCAGAGAAATCAAACCGGATGCAAAAATTGCCTTCTTTCACCACACACCTTTCCCTGCAGTTGATGTATTTAATATTTTGCCTTGGCGAGAAGCGATCGTCGAAAGTTTGTTGTGTTGCGATATAGTCGGTTTCCACATCCCTCGCTACGCAGAAAATTTTGTTAATGTAGCTCGCAGTTTAAAAGAGCTAGAAATTTTAGAAAAACAGCCAGTTACCGGGCACATGACCCCAGTGGGAACGGCATTAGCAGAACCAGAAGTGACAACTAAATTATCCCATAAAGGGCAAATTGTCAACGTCGATGCTTTTCCAGTAGGAACTAATCCCGAGCAAATTCTTTCAGTATTGCATCAAGAAGACACACAAAAAAGATTCGATCGCATCAAAGAAGAATTACAAGGACGCAAATTAATCATAGCTGCAGGTCGAGTAGACTACGTCAAAGGTAACAAAGAAAAATTAGATGCGTTCGGTCGTTTGCTAGCCCGTCGCCCCGACTTACACGGTAAAATTAACTTCGTGATGACCTGCGTCCAACCTGCTGCTGGAATGCGAGTATATAAAACCGCTCAGAGTCAAATCGAACAGCTAGCGGGTAAAATAAACGGCAGATACGCCAAACTGGGCTGGACACCGATCTTATTATTCACTCAACCGTTACCTTTATCGGATCTATTTTGTTACTATCGCTTGGCAGATATTTGCTGGACGACACCTTTAAGAGACGGTTTGAACTTAGTGGCAAAAGAATATGTCGTCGCTCATGAAGGAAAAGATGGGGTTTTAATTCTTTCAGAGTTCGTCGGTGCTGCGGTAGAATTGCCCCAAGCAATTTTAACCAATCCTTACTCGGTCGATCGCATGGACGAATCGATCGATAAAGCTTTAGCAATGTCGAAAGAAGAACAAAAAGAAAGAATGGAAAAAATGTATGTAACCGTAACTAAATACGATGTTAAATATTGGGCCGATCGACTCTTAGAGTCCTTCAAAAAAATTCAACCCGCAACAATACAACAAAAACAAGAAGTTACATCATAAATTGGGGCCCATCGGGGGCATTCTTTGAGGTCAGGGTTCAGAACTTCAAAGCAAAAAACCTCTGACCCTCGATCGGGTTACTCGATCCAATCTTTAGATCTTCGGACTGCTTCTTGCCAAAGAGGATAACGATCTTGAATTCGATCGTGAGCTTCTGCTGAAGGTTCAAAAACCCGATCGATCTTGCGACTGGCAATTAAAGCGGCATAATCGTCCCAAAAACCGACAGACAAACCCGCTCCAAAAGCGGCCCCTTGTGCGGTAGCATCTAAAATAGCGGGACGCTCGAGAGGAACGTTCAAAGCATCGGCCTGAAACTGCATCAAGAAATTATTTTGAGAAGCACCACCATCGACTTTTAAAAGAGCTACAGAAAAATCCCCATCCTGATTGGCAGCATCGACAACATCTTTAACCCGAAAAGCGATCGCCTCTAAAACAGCTCTGACGATGTGTTCTCGTTTTACACCACCAGTAATACCTAAAAAAGCTCCTCGAGCGTTACTATTCCAGTGAGGAGCACCCAAACCGGTTAATGCAGGAACGAAATAGACACCCCCACTATCTGCAACGCTGCTGGCTAAAGCTTCTGTTTCTGGAGCAGAATTAATTATTTTTAAGCCATCTCGCAACCATTGAATCGACGCACCAGTAGTAAAGATAGCCCCTTCTAAAGCGTAATTATTACCATTCGATTTCGTCCAAGCAACGGTAGAAAGAAGTTTTTCAGAAGAGCGCACTAAATCTTGTCCGGTTTGAACGATTAAAAAAGAACCAGTCCCGTAAGTACATTTTAACAGCCCGGGCCGATCGCAACCGTGAGCGAATAAAGCAGACTGCTGATCGCCGAATATTGCAGTAATTGGAATTTCTGCATCAAATAATTTTGGATCGGTTTTGCCAAAACTATCCATACTATTTTTTATTTCTGGCATCATTTGCGGCGGAATGCCAAATAAATCTAACAATTGCCGATCCCATTCTAAAGTCGCCAAATTCATTAACATCGTGCGACTGGCATTGCTGCGATCGGTTGCGTGAACTTTACCGCCGGTTAAGTTCCATAATATCCAAGTATCGACAGTCCCGGCGATAATATTATCTAAATTAGTTCCTGGTTTTTCTTGTTTGACCCAATTTAGCAGCCAATTTAATTTAGTTGCCGAAAAATAGGGATCGAGAATTAATCCAGTAATTTCTTTAATTACTTTATCTTTACCTTTTGCTGCTAAATTCTTACACATCGAAGTCGTGCGTCGATCTTGCCAGACGATCGCCTTGTGTAAAGGTTCTCCTGTTGTTTTATCCCATAACAAACAAGTCTCTCTTTGAACCGTTAAACCTATTGCTGCTATTTCTTTTGTCGAGATCTTAGTATCTTCTAAAACCGACTCGATAACGCTTTTGGTATCTTGCCAAATTTGTTGCGGATCGTGTTCTACCCATCCCGGTTGGGGGTAATATTGAGTTAATTCTTTGTAAGCTTGACCGACAATACCTCCAGAGCGATCGAAGAGAATGGCTCGGTTTCCGGTAGTGCCGAGATCTAAGGCGAGAATGTATTTTGAGGTATTGTTTGCCATAGCTATTGTTGTTTTTTAATTTTTTGAATCGTTTGGGTTTATTTAATTAGTTTTACAGCTTAAATGTCACTTTTTGCTATTACTGTGAAATATTCTTTACTTAATTGCGATCGCTGAATAATAAAATAGCTATTTTTAAAACTAAAATCAAGAAAAATTAATCTAATTTAGTTAAAGAGATTTAATTTTTTTTAAGCTTTGCTGCAATAATAAAGCAAAAGCAAGTCAATCTTAGAGAACGAAATCAGCCTAAAAATTCTAAGAAATTAGATAATGGCAAAAAAATTCTGTTAAAATAAAACCCATCTTTTGCCTGTAGAGAGCAAAATTAAGCTGTCAATCATTTAAACTTCATCTTTACAGAATCAAGACTGAAATGCTACAACTAATAATCCTTTTACCTCTTCGCTACGGGCCTTCGGCTGCGGCGAACTTCTGCTTTCTGCCTTGCTAACGATCTAGGAGATAAGTATTACTTACTTTATCCCTCGAGAACAAATAGTTTTTGCCAGATAACTTTTAAAAATTATAGTAAAGCAAAGCTTTTCGATCCGAGCGACAAAATCAAAATAAAAAAATCTCAAATTAAAGATCGATAAAAATAAATAAATCAGCAATGAACCAAACAGAAACAAGCAATTACCAAGCCCTCAGTCATTCATATTTGATGGCAGCTTTAGAAGAAGTAAGGGGGAATTTATTACAAAAAGCCGATCCCAATTTATTAGATGAAAAATTAGCTCTCAAAGATCGTAAAAAAAGAGAAATTTCGCCGCAAAACCAGATCGAAGCAAATTCAGAAATATCAAATCTAGATCGCCTCTGCATTATTTTTGGCTTGAGTAATTTCGAGCGGAATTTATTATTGTTGTGCGCTGGAGTGGAAATAAATCCTAATTTTGGGTTATTGTGCGGTGCAATTCGTGTTAATAAAGATCGCGAATATGCCACCTTCGCTTTGGCAATGACAATATTTGAAAATCCAGATTGGACTGCTTTTACCCCAGCAGGATCGCTACGAAAATGGCGTTTAATAGAAATAGGGATCGGAACGGAACTGATGCTTAGCCCCCTGAGAATTGACGAGCAAATCTTGCATTATTTGATGGGAATAAGCCATCTCGAAGAAAATTTAGCAAAAGTGATAGAATCGCCGATCGTACTTGAGGATCTAGTGCCATCCCACTGGCAAATAGCTCAAAAAATTGTAGCAGCTTGGTCGATCGAATTTGAGGATTATCTAAAGTTGCCCGTATTGCAATTGTGCGGCAATGAAATCGCCAGCAAAAAAGCGATCGCATCGGTAGCCAGTCATTTTTTAAGGGCCAGTTGTTTCTCGATCGCCGCCCATAATATACCTACCAACCCCCCAGAACTAAATCACTTTAAGCTGCTTTGGGAGCGAGAAGTAATGCTGAAAAAGTGCATTTTATCGCTCGAATGCGACGACTTAGAAACCTCAGATCTTCAAAGACAAGCAGCGATCGATCGTCTTTGCGAATCGTTGCGTTCGCCAATAATTATCAATACAAGCGATCGTCGACGAGCAAGACACAGACCAGTTTTAGCATACGAAATTGCCCGTCCCACCAGCAACGAACAATACAAAGTTTGGCAACGATCCTTGCAAATAGGCGATCGATCTTTCAACGGTCAAGTAGATGCTCTAGTATCTCAATTTAATCTCAGTACTCCAGTAATTGAGGCTGCTTGTTCTCAAGTTTACAAGGAATGGCAGCAAGCACAGGAATTAGCAAAAACAGTAGATTTTAACCTGTTGCTTTGGGATACTTGTCGCGCTCAAGCACGACCGAAATTAGACGATTTAGCTCAAAGAATCGATTCTAATGCCGACTGGGACGATCTGGTATTGCCAGAAGAACAGATCGCAATCCTTAAAGAAATTTCTGCCCACGTCAAGCACAGATTTAAAGTTTATCAAAATTGGGGTTTTGGCGGCAAAAGTAGCAGAGGTCTGGGAATTAGTGCTTTGTTTTCTGGAGTTAGCGGTACTGGTAAAACCACAGCAGCAGAGATTTTGGCGCGAGAGTTGCGCTTAGATTTGTATCGCATCGATCTCAGTGCTGTAATTAGTAAGTATATTGGGGAGACAGAAAAAAATCTGCGTCGGGTCTTTGATGCGGCCGAGTTGGGTGGGGTAGTATTACTGTTTGATGAAGCAGATGCTCTGTTTGGCAAACGCACCGAAGTCAAAGATTCCCACGATCGCCACGCCAATGTCGAAGTAAGTTATCTTTTGCAACGGATGGAAAGCTATCAGGGTTTGTCAGTCCTGACTACCAATTTAAAAGACTCTTTAGATCGGGCTTTTATGCGTCGCATTCGCTTTATCGTCCAATTTCCCTTCCCAGATGGGGCGACTCGGGCAGAAATTTGGCGCAGAGTTTTCCCTAAAACTACTCCTACCGAAGAATTGAATTTTAAAAGGTTAGCACAATTAAATGTTGCTGGCGGCAATATCCGCAATATCGCTATTAATGCTGCTTTTTTAGCGGCCGATGCCAACGAACGAGTAACCATGAAGCATATCTTAGAGGCAACTAGAAGCGAGTATGTAAAATTAGAACGACCCCTAACCGATGGTGAAATTAAGGGATGGACTGTCAAATCGAAACCTTAAAAGCTATCTGCAAAACTGGGCGATCGTGCCGGAAATTCCTGTAAGATGATGTTTGAATTCGGCCTCGCGGTATAATTCTCTGCTAAAGTTCATCTGAGAAAACTATGGTATCCTCAAAGACGATCGCCCCAGCAAATCAGGTTCGCACTTGCGCTATTAATCTAGATCGCTGGTATGTAGTAGCTCGAGCGAGCGAAGTCAAAGATAAGCCAGTGGGAGTAAATCTCTGGAAGCGTCCGATCGTCCTCTATCGCGACGATATCGGGGTAATTCGCGCTTTAGAAGATCGCTGTCCCCACCGACAGGTTAAACTCAGTACGGGGCAAGTATTAGCTAACGACATAGAATGCGCTTATCACGGTTGGCGTTTCGATTCTGAGGGTAATTGTAGCGGTGTGCCTTATTTGGCTGAAAATCAGAAGTTACCTCGCTGCAAGATAGAATCTTATCCGGTATTAGAATTAAATGGCTTTGTCTGGCTTTTTCCCGGCGATCCTAGCCAAGCCGATTCGATTTTGCCGATGGGATTACCAGAATGGGATAATCTCAACTATATCGCTACTGTAGCCACGATCGAATGCAAGGGACATTATTCCTATTTGATCGAAAATCTGATGGATATGTATCACGGCCACCTACACGATAATTACCAAGCTTGGGCATCGGCAAAATTAGAAAATATTTCTGCAAATAGCGATCGCGTCGACGCACTTTATGAAGCTCAAAGTTACTATAAAATCGATAAAATTTGGTCGATTTCTCAGCTATTTTTCCCTAGTTTGCGTCGCTTACATCCCGAACCTTTAAAAGTAAGTTACGTTTATCCTCACTGGGCTTCTAGTTTGGGAAACGATTTTAAAATTTACTGTCTCTTTTGTCCTTTAGACGAAACAAATACCCGCGCTTATTTAATACATTTTACTTCTTTAAATGCTTTCTGGCGTTTGCATAAATTACCGATTTGGTTTAGAAAATTTGTTAAAGATAGTTTATTTGGTTCGGCACAAAAAATGTTAGATGGTTTGGTAGTTCAGGATGTCGCAGCGATCGAACAAGAACAACTAGCCTATCTAAATAATCCTCAAGTTCGCAATTACGAATTAAATCCTGCCGTCGCAAGCGTGCAACGCTTAATTAAAAAGCAAGCAGAATTATCAGAAAATTAAAGAGATTAACATTTGTTCGCTCTTTGAATTATTTATTAACCCAAATATGCTGCAAAGTAATAGCTAGAAGCTTAAAATATTCCACTAGAAAAAGCGATCGACTCTTTTGCGATCGCAAACTGAAGATAAAATCTGGGTAATTATTTGTTACTAAATTTTTAAGCTAGTAACGAGTAATAAACAATTTTTCGAGCATCTTAACTTAGAGATCGCGCTTTGCTGATAAAATAATTATTCAACCGGAGTCGATCTAAAGAATTGTAGTCAATTAATAAGATTAAATGAATCAATTATCAAGATTTTCTCCTCTATTTGTTTCGCGACGAACGGCTTTAAAATTAATTGGTGTCGGTACGATCGGAACTTTACTCGGATATTCTCGTTTTTCTAAACCCGCACCAGTCATTTTTCAACAGGATAAATTAACTTTACCGAGCCAAATAAATGGCAAAAAAAAGGTAGTAGTAATTGGGGCTGGTTTGGCTGGCTTGGCTTCTGCTTACGAACTGAGCAAACGAGGTTTCGAGGTAACTTTATTAGAAAAATCGCCTAATTTGGGCGGAAAAATAGCTAGCTGGAAAATTAAAGTAGGTGAAGAAGAGTTTTTAACCGAACACGGCTTTCACGGTTTTTTCCCTCAATATTACAACCTGAAAAGTTTAGTTAGCGAACTAAATATTACTAACAATTTTCAATCTTTAGAGTTTTATTCTCTGGTTTTTGGCGATAATAAACAGTATCAGCCAGAAGTATTTCGTCCCTCGAGTTCGGCTTTTCCTTGGAATATAGTAGATTTAACGATCTCATCTCCAAATCGTTTGCGTTGGGGAATTAATTTAACAAAAGTCTCCCACTGGCAAGTTTTTCGGGCTATTTCTGGTTTTGGCATTCCCAAAAGTTTCGATCGCTTCGATAATATCTCCGTAGCTGATTGGGTCAAGCAAGATTTTCCTCAAGGTTTGTACGATCTCTATTTTCTCCCTTTTGCTAAGTCGAGTCTCAACGCACCCGATTTATTAAGTACCGGAGAATTGTTACAATTTTTTCACTTCTATTTCTTCGGTAACCCAGAAGGTCTAGCATTTAACGGGACTAGAGACGATATGGGAACTAGTTTAGTCCATCCCATCGCTAGGGCGATCGAAGCTAATGGTGGTACAATAATTACTCAGGCTAATGTAACTAATATCGACTGTAGCGATAATAAAATTGATTCGGTAAGTTACAAACAAGGCAGCGATTTAATGACAGCTCCTTTTTGGGTCGATCGCAACGAACTATTAAGCAACGATCGCGAAACTTATTACGGTGCTGGCGATCGAGTTTATTATACTGCTGCTAAAAGCAAAGAGGCGGTTTCTTTAACTTGCACCCACCAAGGCTGTACCGTACAAAAACAAAATAACGGCGAGTTTTTCTGTCCCTGTCACGGATCTGCTTTCGATCGCGATGGTAAAGTAATTAAAGGCCCGGCAAGAAGAGATTTAGCACGCTACCAAATTACTCAAACTAAAGACGATGCAGTAGAATTGGCAGCAATTTCTGAAAATAACATCATAGCTTCAAAAACTATAGTAGCAGATTACTACGTAATTGCCGCAGACGTGCCCGGAGTGAAACAATTATTTAACGTTATTGCCGGAGATATAGACGAAACTATTCAAGGAAAAGTAGATAAGTTAGCAGTAGCCGATCCTTTTGCAGTAGGACGTTTTTGGTTCGATCGCGATTTTGAATGGGATCACAGCAATTTTGCTTCTTTATCCGGCTATTCTTTAACAGATAGTATTACTTTATATCATCGCATTCAGACCCAATTTATAGAATGGTCGCAACGTACTGGGGGAAGTGTCGTCGAGTTACACGCTTACTGTTACAAAGAAAAACAATTTCCCACTCAAGAAGCTCTTTTAACTACTTTCGAGCGAGAACTATACCAAATCGTGCCAGAATTAAAAGATGCGAAGATGTTGCACAAAGAACTGGTCAATCAAAAGAATTTTTCTGGTTATCCACCCGGAAGTTACTGCGATCGACCTGAAACTAATACCGAAGTTAGCAATTTAGTCTTTGCTGGAGACTGGGTAAAAATGCCTTTTCCGAGCGGTTTAATGGAAAGGGCCGTTAGTAGCGGCTTATTAGCTGCTAATGCGATTTTACAGCGAGAAAATTTACAGAGAAGAAAGCTATTTTCTGTGATGCCAGAAGGGGTTTTAAAGATTTAAAAATCAGATTTTTCGATCGATCTTAGATATTTCTTCGACCCAAAGTTGACGCTCTGTATGATCCAGATTTAGTATATCTTCTCGCTGCCAGTGAAAATGAAATGCGATGTAGGCTACCTCTTCGTGCAATCGATCCAAAGGGTAGCTTAAGACTTTTCCGGCAGTTCTAATTCTACAGCAAACTGACGACGACAATGGGGACATTCTACCGGAATGCTAGCATCTTGATGCTGATTGATCCGGTTATAAAATTCTCTTAAATAGGCAAGATCGAGAACGAATAATTTTTCTAATTGTTGGGGACTAACTTTCGAAAGACTACCCAAACGGACAATTGCTTGAGATAAATAAATTAAAACTGCATAAGATGGATTTTCTTTAACTCTTCTATCCTTAAAAATATTAATCTCATCCTTAGCCGTAGCTAAACGCATTAATCCCTGGCGATGCAAGCGTCCTTTATCATCTACCAAACCTCGAGGTAAAGTAAAAGCAAATTCTGTTTGTAAATTTTTTTTACTGACCATATTTATCTGTTGCTAACAGATCGTAATTTTAAGATATTTCTTCTAAAGTTTCCGAATTTTTAGCATTTTCTTGCTTATTTTCTGGTGGTTCGAGATCGTTAATACGACGATAAAAATGTTGTAAATAATTGAGATCGCAAGCAAAAAAATCTTCGATCGTTCCTGGATTAATAACCTCTAAAGCTCCTAATTTAACGATTACTCTGCTTAAAATAATTACCGTAGCATAAGCTGGATTAGTTTTAACTCGAGGATCTTTTAAAGGAGCTATTTCGTCGATCGCTCTTGCCAAACGCATTACTCCTTTGCGATGTAAAGTACCATCTTCATCTAAATAACCTTTGGGTAAGGTAAACTCAAACTCTGTTTGTAACACCATTTCTGAAAAATTAAGACTACAGATCGAATAAAAATCAATTGTTCAAAGACTTGTTAACTATTATCCTAATTCCTGTACGAACCTACCATGGTACTTTCCTAACTGACTTCCTACCTAGACCGATCTACACGCTGCAAATAAAAACGAAATTGGCATAACATATGAAGTTATTGAACTCTTTTAAACGCTTCACAAGCTAATTCTAATTCTTCTATTTGATAATCGTTGCTACCAGCATTGAGATCGGAAATATTATAATTAGCAGGCCAAGCACCAAAAAATTCAAATTTAGCCTGTGGGGTACTTGCTTGATCGTAAATTGTTATCGAGCCATCCCGTCTTTGTTCCGACCATTTACCTGTCTGAATTTTATCGCACCATTTCCAAAGAGTTTGAGAAGCAGTTAAGCCGCGACGCAGAGTAATATTACTAACTTTAACATTTCCGGGAACTTTCATCCGCCTGACCCGACCTGAAGAAGCTTTTCCCCATTTTTCTGGAGTTACTTCGCAGACTTCAACTATTTCTTGAGTGTGTTTGAAACCTTTACATTCCATAAACACGCCATCAACAGCATCGCTACTGCCATCTAAGTTTAATTCTAAATAAAATCTACAGGATGCAAGAATTTCTTTTTGTTGTGTTTCGGCCATAATTGGAAAATAAGATAGTAACTTGAAACCTCAAATATAATTATCTCCTTCGTACCTTTGGTATTTATAGAAAATTGAGAGGTTTCAAGCATATTTTCACTTGAAATTAGTGTTATTTAGGCTTAGTTAGTTATCCAGATTGAATTGTAACTATTGTTTTTGGGGTAATTTTCTATTTAACTCGCTTAATTCCCTCATGAACTATAGTAATAGTTTCATTAGCGACATCATTAGATCCTGCTTCTAATTTAGGCCCCTCGTACTTAGTAGGATAACAGTTTTGCAAGTCCCAACGAGCTTGTTCGGTAGCTGCTTGATCGTAAACAACTACAGAAGCAGTTTTGCGATTGCTAGTCCAATCAGACTTACCGCCTTCATTTTTATTACAATCTTCGTACCATTTATAAAGGTCTATATTATTAGTGGCAACAATTTTAACAGTTACCGGACTAAACTTTACTTGAGTTGGTGCTGCTTGCCGCAAATTTTTAGCACCTTTGGTCGAACCGAGAACTTTATCCCCGCCAGCAGAAGGGTTTTCGCTAGTCAAACCACTAACTTCTAGAATCATTTTGTCAGAAAGTCCATCTGCTTCAAAGTAAAACCTACAACCTACTAAAAGTTCTTCGTCTGCCATCAGATTGCTCCTTGCAACTAAAAGTTACTTATTTTGGATAAAAGCTGGTCGGATATTGAGCATAAACCCCGCTTAAATTAAAGATCGAAACTCTTTATTTATGACAGGGTGTAGCGCGATCGATTAATTAAATGCCATCGCTGCTATTCCATTGCGAAATGCGGAAAATTACGAACTCAGCCGGACGAACCGGGCAAATTCCTATTTCTACATACAAACGACCTAACATTACCGTTTCGGGGGTATTAAGTTCGCGATCGCATTTAACATAAAAAGCTTCTTCTGGGGATGCGCCGAATAAAGCCCCTTCTCGCCACAGTCTTTCTAAGAAATTAGTTACGACTCGAGTTACCCGGCCCCATAAATCTTCATCGTTAGGTTCGAATACAACCCATTGCGTGCCCAGCTCGATCGATTTTTCAACGTAGCTGATTAACCTTCTGACGCTAATATAACGCCACTCGGTTTTATCTGGTTCGACTAGAGTTCTCGCACCCCAAATTTTAATCCCGCGATTGGGGAAAGAACGAATACAATTGATTCCTAACGGGTTGAGTAATTCTTGTTCGCGGAAATTAGTTTCGTAAGCCAAACCAACAACACCCCTGGGGGTTTCGTTAGCTGGTGCTTTATAAACCCCGCGAGTTTCGTCAGTACGCGACCAGACACCCATCACGTGACCGCAGGGAGGAACGGCGATCGGTTTGCCGCCATTGCGAGGATCTCTAACTTTAATCCAAGGATAATATAACGCTCCAAACATCGAACGGCGATTGAATTGATTCAGCCATTGAACCGCTTCTTGAGGTTTAATTTTATCGGGGGGAGTATCTAAAACTACCATGCGGTTGGGTGGGTTGGGTGTTTCGCCGTTGATCGATCCTTCGCAGAGATCGATCATCAAGCCCATTATCCCGTTAACCTGCTCTATATTCATCAAATTAGATTGATATGCGCGCATGATATCGGGACACGCTAACATATTAATCTCGTCGATTTCGAATATCCCTCTGATCCCGGTGCGATCGTCTCTTTGCCCTTCTATTTCGCTCGATAAACGCTCTGGGGAAGAAACTACAGGTAAAGGATGTAATTCGTATTGTCCGGTGGCCGGCCGTCTTGCTAGGGGGCGACCAACTTCAGAAATATCGCTGACTTCTAAGACTGAAGAACCTTGTAGGGCATTAACTACATAAACAACACCTTCAAATTGAACTTGAGCGTTCATCGTCAGGCGATCGTACTGCTCTAAAATTTGCCCTTCTCTGCTGACAACAATACTGAATAATTCTTCTTGAGTTACTGGGGGCGATCCTTCATTATCGGGAATATCGATCTGTTGGGGATTATCTCTGATTTCTACGCTAACGCCGCCCAAACTGGCTCTTTCAGGACGGAGATTGAATCTTAAAGAAGGACGACGACCTCCCCGATTAAAAATTTGCAATCCGGTTTGTGCTGGTTCTCGAGTTGCTCCTGGTAAACTAGTACCGATGCTGACGACCCAACAACGTCCCCCTCCATTCATAAAAAAGCCATTGACCGCAAAAGGTAAATAAGCGTTAAAATCTGTAAATCCGTCTGAATTAGGACGACCGAAATATTGTAGATATTGACTCCAAGTCGTCACCAACATCGGCTTAAAGATTTCAGCACCGTTTCTGATATCTTCAGTAAAACCAACAAATCCCGCAACATTCGTCGCAACTCCTTCGATCGGACGGCTACCGCGATCTATTTCTTCGACATATACACCAGGTGCAAAATAATCAAGTCTTGCCATTGTTTTCCCTTTTTTTTTTCGATCGACAACCGCAAAAATTTTAAACTGTCCTAAAAAGCCAATTGTAGATAAATAGCAAGCATTTCTTTACGAATCGCTGCTTTTAATTTTCTCAGACTTATAGATTTAGTTTCATCAATTGCGAAAGTAAAAATTAATTCATCACAATTACATATAATCCTGAATATATAGCCTTAAGTTTTCAGAATACAATTAGACTTTGGTCGAGATTTTAGCAAGCTTAAAAACTAAAATTGTTTAAATTTTAAGTCGATCGGCTCGATTTTAACTCTATCGTGCTATGAGAATTGACCCTCACAACAGAACTGTTATTCATTTTTTATTTAAAGTTTAAGATTGTCAACAAAATTAAAAAGTCGAAAATATCATAGAAGGATAAATATAAATATTAAAATTTATGTTCGAGGAAAACATATTAGGTTCGCGCTATCTACTGGTAAAACAATTAGGACAAGGAAGTTTTGGCAAAACTTATTTAGCAAAGGATACTATGTTGCCAGGATCTCCTTTATGTGTAGTCAAGCAACTCCATCCTATTTTCAACGATAGTGAAGTATTAGAAATGGCCAGACGTTTGTTTGAAACCGAAGCCAAAGCACTACAAAAATTGGGCGATCGCGAAAGAATCCCCCAACTGTTGGCTTACTTCGAACAAAATCAAGAATTTTATCTGGTTCAACAATATATAGAAGGAACATCTTTGATCGAGCAATTAATTCCGGGCCAACCCTGGCCGGAAGAAAAAGTCATTCAAATGCTCAAAAATTGTTTGAATACTTTAGATTACATTCACTCCCATGGCGTAATTCACCGCGATATCAAACCGGCAAATCTGATTATTCGTCGCCAAGATAATAAATTAGTCTTAGTGGACTTCGGTGCGGTTAAAGAGGTAATTCAAGCCAAAGCTAGAGAAAGTAGTATCTTCTTAACTCCAGCTACTGTCGCGATCGGCACTAGGGGCTATATGCCACAAGAACAAGCAATGGGAAATCCCTGCTTTAATAGCGATATCTATGCTTTGGGAGTAATTGCCATTCAAGCCTTAACAGGATGTCCTCCTTTAGAATTAAACGAAAATCGACAAGGGGAACTAGTTTGGAAAGAGCATGCTAAAGTCAGTCGCCCTTTAGCAAAAATTCTCTCAAAAATGATTCGCTATAATTTCAAACAGCGTTATAAATCGGCATCTGAAGCGATCGCGGCGATCGATGCTATTAACAATAAACCTACAAATATCTACCAAAACGGCTCTAAAAATAAAGGCTCGACTACAATTATTGAAACTACTAGTTTCTCTAGCAAAGGAAGCGAAATTAAAGCAAATAATCTATCTACATCTTTGCGAAAAGAGCGAGCTACTTTGGACGATCGCAATTATTTATCGAGCAGCGTACAAACTCTAACTACAGAAATAAATAATAGTTCGATCGAGCCTAAAGCAATTCAATTTTGTCAGCAACAATTAGCCGATCGAATCGGGCCGTTATCAACTTTTATTATTCGAGATATTTTAACAAGAAATCCCCAAATAACTTTAGAACAATTCATCGAACAATTAGCCCGAAGAATTCCCAATCCAGATGTTGCCAAACAATTTACAACGATCGTCGAAAAATCTTTACCGAAAACAGAGATAAATCCCAGTTCTATAGACCCCAAAGCGATCGAATTTTGTCAGCGAGAATTAGCTAATTTTGTCGGCCCTTTATCCCGAT
>CAYWIH010000065.1:0-25390 GCA_964458305.1 uncultured bacterium
CCAGGAAAAAGACCAGAATTTTATTTTGCAGAGGGAGAAAGCCCAGAAGAAATCGATTATTACGGGCAAAAAAATCAGATCGACGCGGCAAAAGAAGCAGGAATTAAACACATTGTTTTAGTCGGTTCGATGGGTGGAACTGATGAAAATCACCCTTTAAACAAGATTGCTAATGCCAATATCTTAATCTGGAAGCGAAAAGCAGAACAATATTTAATCGATTCTGGCATCGATTATACGATCGTTCGAGCCGGAGGTTTATTAAACGAATCAGGAGGAAAAAGAGAGTTATTAGTAGGTAAAGACGACGAATTATTAAAAAATCCTCCCGACGGTATTCCTACCTCCATTCCTCGAGAAGATGTAGCCGAATTAGTAGTCAAAGCTTTACAAATCGAAGCAGCAAAAAATAAAGCTTTCGATACTATCTCCAAACCTCCTTCAGAAAGCGGAGAAAATGTCGAGAATGATTTTGTAAAGTTATTTGAACGAACTACACCCGGACTGTAATTAAATCGATATTTCTTCAATTCGATCGATCGCAGCTTGTAAATCAAAAAGACGATCTCGATCTAGATTATCCTTGTTGTTAGCAAAAATAGATTGATAGTAAGGACAATTTTCCTGACAGTCGGGTAAATGAGGAAAAGGAATATCTCGATCGAGGTAATCTTGCAAATAGCGATCGAGTCTGGCGATTAAATTGCTTAAATCTTCTTTATTTTTTTCGTGTTGAGTGGTAGTATATTTAAAAGTAACGCTTTGGGGTTTGCTGGGCAGTTTGACGAACCAGTAAGTCATTTCAATTTGTTCTGGTAAGTAATTCGAAGTTTCTGCCAGTACGAAGGGATACAAACGAGTTTGCCAATTAGATTTTAACTTTGTCTTATTTTCCGGTTCGAGATAAGTTTTCCAATCTATTATTTGCAATTTCGACTCGTTGACAATCAGCAGATCGTAAATAACGCTGAGGATGTTACCTTCAAAATTGAGACTGCGATAATGTTCGGCTTCTCGCCAAAGTTGCTCGTCGCTGCGCCAAATTTCTGGGGCTTCATTTAATAAAGCCTCGATCGAATGGTTTAACTGAGGATCTTCACTTAATAAAGCATTAATGGGCAAACCTAATTCCCTTTGCTGCATCAACAAATGAAACTGGCTGCCCCAACTTTGTTTTTCTAGTTGTTCTAAACTAGCAGGAGTTGCTAAACGATCTAAATAAATACGTTGAAATTGTGGCGGACAAGTTGCTAATAAATTTAGTTGTCCTTGAGATAAACGCATTAAATTCAAAGCTTTGGGTCTGCTTAGTTTATTATATTTTAGCGCGGACGAAATTCAACGTAATCTCTAGAAATAGTTATATCGTATTCGCTATAGAAATTTTGCCCTAAAAGTCCGATCGGCAATTGATTGTTAGAAATCGCTACATAAAGGTTTCTTTTACCAAAACCCCCTACTTCTACCGAACCTATTCTACCAGTAGCAAAGTTTACCATGCGACTGCTAGCGGTATTAACTCGGATCGTACCTTCTTGTCTGACTCGCAAATCTCTTGCCATTGCGGGGGTGATCGTGGTTATACTAGCTCCAGTATCGAGCAACATCGGATAGCTTTGTCTGCCATTAAACGTTACATAAATTAAAGGAACTCCGCTCAAACGTCGCTGAATCGGTACTCTGAAGGTTCTCGATCTGTAGCTATTGTATCTTGTTTGGTTTCTTTGACATACAGAATCGACATTGATTCTATTGCCGTTAGGATCGTAAATTCTTGCTTGACAATCTTGGGCGTTTGTAGGTGTAGAAATAACAGTCACCGAAGCGATCGCTAAAAAAAATGCACTCAAAAATTTTTTCATGAGAATATAGTCGCAATTATTTCAATTTTTTATATGACTTGTATTTAGAATGCCCTCAATTGTTTTCTAAGGTAACAAGCTCAACCAAATTTAGCGAACAAATATATCGTTATTCATAGTTTTATTAAAAAACCGCCCTCAAAGGCGGAAAATATTTCTGTCGATCGGCAAAATAAAATTAACCTGGAGGCCATTTCAGAGGGCGATCGCCTAAAATATGAACGTGTAGGTGGTAAACTGTTTGACCGCCATCTTGGCCGTTATTAATCACCACTCGATAGCCGTTGCTAAGTCCTGCTCGTGCTGCTACTTTCTTAACAGTTAGTAATAAATGTCCTAAAAGATCCCGATCTTCATCGGTTGCAGCATCGATGCCTGTAATCGGCTTTTTAGGAATGACTAAAATATGAGTGGGGGCTTGTGGATTAATGTCTTTAAATGCTAAGGCTAGATCGTCTTCATAGACAATATCTGCGGGTATTTCCTTGCGGATAATTTTACCAAAAATAGTATCGCTCATTTGATTAATTAGATACTTCGATAACGTTTAGTATCCTATCACTCTAAGTACTGAGTGCCTAAAAAATAACAAAGCAATGGTATTAGTTAAAAGATTTTTGCTCCGCAGTTATAATAATTTATTGAACTCGAAACTTTTTTACTGGTGCTTTTGTATCGAGTCGGGAATATTATGGTGGTATTTCCATTCTCTTGAAAGCAATTTTTTAACTATATTTTTAAAATTATTCGCCATAATTCAAGCTATTATTTCTTTTATATTTTTGATAATATACCATACCAATTTGCTAGTTTATGGAGACTGGCGCGGCGAAAGAAAAGCTACTTTTATCAGAATCAATCAAAGATTAGATTCTCTTCGCGACGATATTGTTTCTGGGGATCGAGAAAAAGAATTAGAATATTGGCATAATTTAGAATTGCTAAAAGATTTTCCTGAATTTAGCGATCGAACTAAAATCGATCCAGAAAATTAATCCCGTCAACTTAAAATTATAAAAAATAAATAAGCTGGCAAATATAAATGCTCAAAATACTCAGTCGCGATCGAAACTGAAAAATTATAAAAATCAAAAAATATCTAAATAGTTGTTTTTAATTGGGTTATTTTTTACTTTCTTTAAATGCAGAATTTTCTTTTTAATCTTTCGATCGCGACTCTTTTATAAACTCAGCACTTCGATAGAGGCAAACTTCTTAGACTTTATGTATTCTAAAATTAAAAAATAATTAAATCGATTTTGAAATTAGGAATCTGTCTAAAAAATGTGGGTAGAAAAAATAGCTAGATTTGGCTATACCGCTAAAGGAATAGTCTATGGACTGGTAGGTTTTTTAGCAGTATTAGCAGCCTTTACTAATAAAGGAGAAAAGATCGGGACTAAAGGAGCTTTGCAAGAAATTTTAGCCCAACCTTTCGGACAAATATTATTAATTATAATTGCTTGTGGCTTGGCAGCTTACGGTTTGTGGCGAGTAATTCAGGCAATAAAAGATACAGAAAATCAAGGTAAAGATCTTCAAGGAATTCTTTCTCGGTTAGCTTCTTTTGGTGCGGGTTTGGTATATGGAAGTTTAGCAATTACTGCCATTGAAATAGTATTAGATATCAATAAAAGCGACCCCGACGATAGTGCTAAAGAACATTGGACGAGGATTTTATTGCAACAACCTTTCGGACAGTGGCTAGTAGCTACGATAGGGGCTGTGGCGATCGGATTTGGTTTTTATAAATTTTACAAAGCTTATAAAGCTAAATTTCGTAAAGATCTTTACTTAGGAAAATTAGAACGAAAAAAAAGAGAAAGTTTAGTAAAAATAAGTCGCTTTGGCATAACAGCAAAAGGCTTAATTTTTGTTATTATCGGCTTCTTTTTTATTGTAGCGGCGCGGCAAAATTCTGCTGAAAAAGTTAAAGGTTTGGACGGGGCTTTACACGCTTTAGCACAGCAAACTTATGGTAAATTTTTATTAGCAACAGTAGCCTTCGGTTTAGTTTCCTACGGAGTATATATGTTAGTACAAGCCCGATATCGACGGATCGATGTCTAGCTTATTTGCGTAATTTAGCGGTTAGTTTAGCCGATCGATCGCGATTATACTCTAGCTGAAAGTTTATAAAAATCGATATGCTAGCCAGGGTATGGACTGCGGCAATATTAGGTATAAATGCAATTAAAGTAGGTGCAGAAGTAGACGTATCTGGAGGTCTGCCAAAAGTTATTATAGTCGGTTTGCCCGATACTGCGGTACAAGAGTCTAGAGAAAGGGTCAAGTCTGCTTTAAAAAATGCTGGTTTTGCTTTTCCGACGCGTAAAATAATTATTAATCTTACTCCTGCTGACTTGCGAAAAGAAGGGCCGAGTTTCGATTTACCGATCGCAGTAGGTATTTTAGCAGCCTCAGAACAGATAAATCCTCAATTATTAGGAGATTATTTATTTTTAGGAGAATTATCTTTAGATGGAACTTTGAGATCGATCTCGGGAGTTTTACCGATCGCTGCTGCGGCCAAAAAGTTGGGTATGGTAGGTTTAATAGTACCTCGAGATAACGTTAAAGAGGCTGCAGTAGTAAAAGATCTCTCAGTATATGGATTTGACAATCTCCAACAAGTCGCCGACTTTCTCGATCGCCCTCAAGAATATCAACCATTTCAATTAGAAACAAAAAAAGACGATCCAATTTTAAATCTAAGCGGCCCCGATCTAAAAGATGTTAAAGGCCAATCTCACGCCCGTCGCGCTTTAGAAATAGCTGCTGCTGGGGGACATAATTTAATCTTTGTCGGCCCTCCAGGAAGCGGTAAAACTATGTTAGCGAGGTGTTTGCCGACTATTTTACCATCTTTATCCTTTAATGAGTCTTTAGAGGTCTCTCAAATTCATTCTGTGGCTGGATATTTAAAAAATAAAGGTAGTTTAATAACTCAAAGACCTTTTCGCAGCCCCCATCATTCCGCATCCGGCCCTTCTTTAGTTGGTGGGGGTAGCTATCCTCGACCTGGCGAGATATCATTAGCCCATCATGGAGTGTTATTTTTAGACGAACTGACCGAATTTAAACGCAATGTTTTAGAATATTTACGTCAGCCTCTAGAAGATGGTTTTGTCTCTATTTCTCGGACTCGTCAATCGGTAGTTTTTCCGGCACAATTTACTTTAGTGGCTAGTACCAATCCCTGTCCCTGCGGTTATTATGGCGATCCGATCCAAAATTGCACTTGTTCGCCACGGCAAAGAGAACAATATTGGGCTAAACTTTCAGGGCCTTTGATGGATCGGATCGATTTGCAAGTCACTGTCAGCCGTCTCAAACCCGAAGAAATGGTAAAACAAGAATTTGGCGAACCTTCTCTTGCTGTCAAAAAAAGGGCGATCGCTGCTAGAAATTTAGCCCAGCATCGATTTGCTAACCAAGCAAAAATAAATTGTAACGCCCAAATGCAGTCCAATCTTTTGCGTTCTTTTTGTCAGTTAGACGATTCCAGTCTTAAGTTATTAGAAAATGCTATTCGCAAGTTAGGTCTTTCTGCTAGGGCTATGGATCGGATTTTAAAAGTATCTCGTACTATTGCCGATTTAGCCGGGGATGAAGCGATTAAAAGCCATCACTTGGCCGAAGCTATTCAATATCGCAGTCTCGATCGCATTCAATCTTTTTAAAGAATAAATTATTTTACTTTTTTTGGTGATTCTTTTGTTGGAATTGGGGCAATATTTTGGACTAAATTAATTAATTCTTCGGCTTCAAATGGTTTGGTTAAATAACTAACAGCTCCGACCATTTTCGATCTGATTTTATCGATCGCTCCGGTTCTTGAGGTTAACATTACGATCGGAACGTCTTTTAATTTTCGCGAGCGGTTTATTAACTTGCATAATTGATAGCCGTTATATTCTGGCATATTAATATCCATCAAAATTAAAGCTGGTTTGTGTTCGTTGAGAGTCATTAAACTCAATACTGGTTCGGTTATGTTTAACATTTTATAACCGACTTTTTCTAAAATTGCTTTTAGTTTAAGCTGAACTACTTTACTATCATCAATACAAGCAATAATAGGTTTTTCTATAGTAGATTTTACAGATTTTTTTTTGATTTCTGGCTCTTTTTTTCTTCTTAAATCCCTTTTTTTAACAATTTTCTTTTCAACCCAGATAATTAAACCCCAATCGTTTTCTACTAGCAAACAACTAATTTTCTTTTTGTCATATTCTTGACAGAGGTCGATCGCTTTTTCTCGCAATGCCTTAGAAAATACCGGCCCTTTATGTAATATTTTATCTTTAAAATAAAATTGTGACTTTTGAGGAGAATAATTACACGCAGACAAAAATTCTTCTGTGGTCATATAAATCATTTCTTCTACATTTTAGGATAGGGCTAGTTAGAATAGATTTTTTGCAGGAAATCTTATTTAGAGAATCAACTTTTTTTGGCTAAATAAATCATAACCGTTTCCAATGGCGATCGACGAATTTTCCTCGAATTCGATCCTGTGGAAAATACTAATAATTCTCGCGAAAATAAGATTAAATTCCATCAAAAAAAGTCATTGCTAATCCCTGAAATGACTCGATCTAAACCAGTTGCAAACAATAACTATTGTTCTCCTCGATCGGCCGAATCTTTTTTCGAGATCCGATAAGAATAAATTGGCAAAATAACTAAACTGACTATCAGTAAAGTCCCAATTAGACCAATTAAAAGCCAAGAATTGCCAATTATAGCCCCAATAATGAAACTAACACCATAAAACACAAATAACCAAGCCCCGAGTCGATTTGTTTTGCGCCAAGCTAACTCGCTTGAAAGAGTCCAAGGTGTTCTAATTCCAAAGAAAAAATTACTGCGAGTTTTACTTAAGTAGTTGCCCATGACAATAAACAAAATACCCATCATAATCATCACGATCGTGACTATATCGACTGTTTTCCCCACCGCGATCGCAATTATCGAGTAATGAACGACTGCCAAAAATAAAACCCCTGTCACTACAGTAATGGCATTAGCAGCAGAAGAGTCCGATCTGTGTTCTTGGCGCGGTTCGATGCGCGGAATTAACATCATTAACCCCGTTAAACCCATCGCTAATAATGGCATTAGTAACAGCCCTTCAAATTTGCCAGCGTAGCGATCGGGCTGTCCTTGTAAGTTAAAATGTACTGGTATTTCTACTCCTTCAGGTAATTTAATCCAAGCCCAAATCGAAAAAAATAGCATCACAGCTACGATCGCGCTATTTATTATTGCAGCTTTTTTAAGTTTCATAATTTTGCTTCGTCTTAGAATTCTCTTGAGGAAATATCTTGAAAGCATTCATTAGTGCTAAAATAGATTCTTCAAGTACTGAAAGATTTAAACTGTAAGTAATTGTCGTTCCCTTTTTATCGGCATGAATTAAATTTGCCGCTTTTAAGACCGCAAAATGACCCGATAAAGTCGGTTTAGCTATTTCAAAGTTACTGGCTATTTCTCCAGCATTGAGATCTCGATCGCGCAATAGTTCTAAAATTCGCCTGCGAGTCGGATCGGATAGGGCTTTATATATTTTGTCATTCATATTTTGTTATTTTGCTAAATACCAAACTTTAAAAGCAAGTTAGCGAAACAATTTTTTACAAAAGCTCGTGCGCGATCTAAACCAAAATAGGCGATCGCGCACTGATTAAAATATTCATGTAATTGGCTTTAGAAAAGATACTGCATTTCTAGATAAGTTCTCCATGCTTCTGTGCTACCGTTAATGCGAGCCTCTTCTCGAAAGTAGTGCAAATCTGCCGATTCAATTTCTAATACGTAGATGCGATCTATTTGTAATTTATGTCCGATCGATTCGAGTTCTTTTTGATAAGCAAATAATTCTTGACTGATGGCAGGGGGGCAATAAACTCCACAAACTAAAATTGAATCTTTGTGTTCTTCTACTGGAAAATCTAGTTCTTTTACTGATATATAACAAAGATCGATTAATTCTTTGAGGCGACCGTCACAGAAGTTTTTAAAACAATTGATTAAAAGAATGTTCATAGGATTTTTTTGATTAATTTATGATGAAATGCTTTAAATTGATATCGTTTTGCTGGATTTCAATTTGATTAACTTAATTTAATAATATTAATTAAATACCCTATCTGTCGTCGGCTAAGTTGCTTATTTATATCGGTAATATTTTGACAATCGAATTGAGTTTAGACAGATTGGCTTAGGATATAGCCATTAATTTATATGGAGAGATCGGCTAATTATAAATAAGTTTATTAAACCTAGTACTAAATAATTAAATATACTTTAAAAATTAAGTATTTTGAATGTGATGTTGCCAAGTTTACCAGGATTAAAGCGATCTTTACGAGCCAGACAGCGTAGCGTAGTAAGACAATCTACTCAGCGATTAGGGATCGATTTAAATATTTTTATATATTTTGTTACAGTGACGATCGATCGGTTTAAGATAACAAGAGAGCTGCAAGCAAAAATTGTATTCCCTGCTAAAATCAAAAAACTACTTCGACAACTTTTAAACTGAGAATATAATTGACTCAGCTTGGAGAAGCTCGAGTAAATATGGCACAAACCCAGATCGTAACGAGAAATGAAGCCCCAGACGCAAAAAATATTCGCCCTTGTTTATGGATGCAGTATTTTTATTTTTACCTTAGTTTTACCTGCGGGCAATGCTTCCGCTCGAGCTAATAAAATTAAAGTATTAGACTTAACTTCTCAAGGTTTAGCAACAAATTATACAATTTCTGGTTCTCAAGGGCAAAAATTAGCAAAAATGCCACAAGTTCAAATAGCACAGGCTACTCTAGATTTCGGAACTCTGACAACCGTCTTTATTATCTTACTTATTTTTGGCTTATTTATCCTGGCGGCGGGAGTTGCGACATTATTCTTATTGCGGGGATCTGCAATTCAAGAAGTTAAAAAAATTGTCGCTGAATATCTCGATCGGCTCACAGACTTGGAAGCTAAAATTACTAAAGCACAAGACAAGATCGAAAAAATCTTAGCAGAAACCTCCGAAACTGCTAACGGATTTAATAAAGATGTCAAACAATTTAACCAAGATCTAGACCTCAAGCGACAAAATGCCGCTAAACTACTCTCAGAAATGTCTCGAGCTAAACAAGAGGTTTTAACTTCATTTCAGCAACAGCTCGATCGCACTAAATCTCGATTGCAACAGTTAGAAAAAGAAAATGCTTCCCGACTCGATCGCCTCGATCTCGAAGCGAAACAACAACAAGATATAATTTTTCAAAATTTACAAAAATTAGAATCAAATTTAAACGAAGAGTTATCTACAATTATCGCAGATGGCGAAAAATCTAAAAATAATTTGATTAAAGAACTTAAAAGTTACGAACAAAATTTTGCTGGCGAATTGTTTCAAATTCAGTCCCAGACGAAAGAAAAACGCGATTCAATCTTAGAAAATCTTGAAAAAATCAGCACCGATTTTATGCCCGCGATCGCCAAAATCCAACAAGATTTAGAACGAGAAAAAAATGAGATTTTAGGGATAATCAAAAATTCTCAGCAAAATTTAGAAAGCGAAAAAGAAGCGATCTCGGCAGAGATAAGAAGTTACAATACAGATTTAAAATTAGAAAAAGAGACAATAATTAAACAATTACAAGCACACAATACTGAGTTAGAGACGGAAAAAGAAACAGTATTGGCTACATTAAAGAGTGAAAACATAGATTTTGTTACTAACCTAAGCGAACTGGAAGAACACGCTCAAAAACAATGGAATTTAATCCTCAAAAATTTAGAAAGATTGGGATCGGATTTCGTGCCTCGATTGGAGCAGTTACAAACAGAAGCACGTACGAGAAAAGAAGAAGTATTATCGGATTTTTACCAAGAAAAAGCCTCATTTGAATCTCAACTGGCTAGCTTGCGATCGCAGACACAAACAGAAAAAGAATCGATTTTAGAGAGTATCAAACAATTAAAACAAGAATTTATTCCCGAACTGGCAGAAATTAAGCAAGAAGCCGAAACACAAGCGGCCAAACAAAAAGATTTTGCTCTGGAAAAATTAAAAGAAATAGGCAGAAAAATTATCGAACAATTATCTGAAGAAAGGGACAGAGCTAAAGGAGAAGTCAACCAAATTCTAGATAATATTAAGGATGCAGAAGCAGAGTTTATGACTCAAATAGACCGCAAAGAATCTGGAATAGAAAATAGAAAGAATAAAGTTTTAATGACTTTAGAAGGTTCTTTGAAAGCATTAGAATCGATAGAAAACAGGCTCGAAAATAAAGCCGCACAATTACAATCGGAATTGGTAAAACAACAAGAACGCGCCAAAACAAATGTAGATCGATTAGAAGATAGATTGACTCGCGAATTGAGTAAAGTAGAGTCGGATGCTAATAGCGAAAAACAACAAATTTTACAGGAATTAGCCGCAATTTCTCCAAAAGAAATCGCCGGAGAAGCATTAGCAGAAATCAAAGAAAAAGTCAAAGAAATTGAAGCGAAAATAGCAACAGTAAAAGCGAACAATCCCGGTCTATTTTTAAACATCGCTGAAATAATAGCAGCAGCCGAAAATAATATCGATCGAGGAAATTATCGCGAGGCGATCGAACATTTAGATCGTGCTATAGAACTTCAGCCCAATAACCCAGATATAATTTACAAAAAAGGCATCGCCTTAGCAGAATTAAAACAATATCAAGAAGCAATCGCAATCTTCGATCGAGTCTTAGATCTCAAACCCGACGATCCCGAAACATGGTATCGGCGCGGTACGGCTTTAGTAGAATTAGAAAGATATCCCGGGGCGATCGCCGCATTCAATAAAGTAGTGAAAATAAATCCGCAAAGCTTGGATGCTTGGTTGAATCGAGGACAGATGTTAAGAAAATTGAAGAAAAATCGAGAAGCGATCGCCTCATACGATCGAGCATTAGAAATAGATCCAGATTGCTATCAAGCATGGATCGATCGAGGTGTAGCCTTGGGAATGGAACAAGAACATCAACAAGCCTTCGAATCCTTCGATCGAGCCGTAAAATTAGAAAGGGATCGCTCGATCGCTTGGTTAAACAGAGGTATGGCTTTAGAGATGTTAGATCGATACCCTGAAGCAGTAGAGTCGTTCGAGCGAGCCATCGAATCAAACGGAGATCTAGCCAAAGCTTGGTACTATAAAGGAAAAGTATTAGCAAAATTAAAACAAGATCGAGAAGCATTACTAGCCTTCGATCGGGCTTTAGAGATTCAATCTGATTACGCTGCGGTATATTACAACAAAGCGATCTCTTACTCCCTACAAAATCAAACAACATTAGCCCTAGAAAATCTCCGAAAAGCGATCGAGCTAGATCCTAAATATAAAGAAGAAGCTAGAAACGATCCTGACTTCGATAACATTTCTCAAGATAATAGTTTTTGGCAGTTAATCGACAATTAAAAAGAACAGAAAAATATTCCTTTGGCGATCGACTGAGATTAAATAAGGAATAATATTACTGATGAATTTAAAAAAGAACGAACTTGGCGATCGCAATTTATCCCGGTAGTTTTGACCCGATCACTTTGGGTCATCTCGATATTATCGACAGATCTAGCAGACTTTTCGATCGAGTGATTGTTGCCGTACTTTCTAATCAAAACAAACAACCTCTATTTTCAGTAGCCGAACGAGTCGAACAAATCACTAAATCGACAGCAGCAATAGTAAATGTGGAAGTAGATAGTTTTAGTGGTTTAACGGTCGAATACGCGAAATTACGTAATGCTGAGGTTCTAATTCGCGGTTTGCGAGTACTATCGGACTTTGAGAGAGAGCTACAAATGGCCCACACCAATAAAACCCTTTGGCAAGGAATTGAAACAATATTTTTAGCAACTTCTACCGAACACAGCTTTTTAAGTAGTAGCGTCGTTAAAGAAATTGCCAAGTTTGGCGGATCTGTAGAACATTTAGTTCCCGATAATGTAGCTGCAGATCTCGATCGGCTTTATGGCAGCTTAAAGTAAACTAAGTCTTATTTGTAAAGTAATGTTATTAAATAGGTTGTTCTGCGTAAAACCAGAAACTGGAGCTAGAAGTAATACCGAACACTTTTTAACTCCGAAGCAGATAATTTGCCAAAATCGCTTAACCTTGTTCGGAAGATCTTAAAACTGGCATATCATACAAGAAAAAAGAGATCCAACGATCGATCTCGATCGAGACAATTATGTTGCTTAAAATACAGAGTGCGATCGGCCAGTGGTGGCGATCTGAGATAATCTCGGTAAAGCTAAATTTTCAAATTGACCTCTGGGAAATTTTCGATTAGAGTATTAATTTTTTTAAAATAAGTTTACAAATGTTGCAACCAAGACCCTCCCAGTCAAACGATTTAGAACTAGGTAGTTTAAACGAACCAGAAAATTTGCAAGCAGAATTTAACCGATTGGAAGAATTAATCTTTCAAAGCAGTCAAATTCCTTTGAGTCGCTGGATACTGGTAGATGAAAAAAAACTGCTCGATCGGCTAGAATTACTCCGCGAAAATTGGCCCGAGGTGTTCGCACAAGCTAAAGAAATAATCGAACAAAGACGAATAATAATCGAAGACGCACAAGAATATGCCGAAAATACGATCGCACGAGCGCGACAACAAGCAGCTAAAATTTTAGACGAAACTGGTATAATTCAACAAGCTCAAATCGAAGCAGATCGGATTCGCTCTCAAGCAAAGCAAGAGGCTCTTATTCTACAGCAACAAACTCTAGAACAAATCAAACTTGCCAGATCTCAAACAATAGAGGAAATCGAACAAATGCGCCAACTCGCATTAGCTGAATGCGAAGAAATTCAAGACGGTGCGGAAGATTATGCCGAAGAAGTTCTATCCGGCATCGAAGACCAACTAACTCAGATGTTAAAAGTAATTCGCAACGGTCGCAAGCATTTAGATCGCTAAATTTCCCTTAAAAGCAGTTCGATCGCACATGTAAAAATTTTTAATTATTTTTAAGCCGATAATGTTCCCGATTATTTACTCAGATGAATTTCTCTCTCACAAAACCGGTTCTTCGCACCCAGAAAGGCCCGAACGTCTCAGCGCGATCGTCCAAGCAATTAAATCTTCACCTCAAGCCGATTGCATAGATTGGCAATTACCTACTTCAATTGAGAAAAGGGATATACTGCCATTACTCAGACAAATCCACTCTTCAGAATATATCGAAACACTAAAAAAAATCTCCGAAAATGGCGGCGGAATGTTAACGATGGATACCCCCGTTTCTGCTGCCAGTTATAATATAGCTTTATTGGCAGTTAATGCTTGGATCGATGGAGTCGATCGCATTATAAATAGCGGTAAACCCGCATTCGTTCTCGCTCGTCCTCCCGGCCATCACGCTACTAGTAAGGATGGAATGGGTTTTTGTTTGTTTTCTAACGCCGCGATCGCAGCTCATTACGCCCTTTCTCAACCCACAATCGATCGAGTTGCTATCCTAGATTGGGACGTTCATCACGGTAACGGAACTGAGGCGATCGTCGAAAATAATCCTCAAATTGCTTACTGTTCTCTACATCAATATCCTTGTTACCCTGGAACTGGAAAGGCTGAAGATACTGGCAAATATAATAACGTCCTTAATTTACCCATGCCGGCCGGAAGCACGATCGAGCAATACGAACCAGCTTTTGTTAATAAAATTATTCCTTTTTTAGAAAACTTCAAACCAGATTTATTAATCGTTAGTGCCGGTTACGACGCAAACGAAAGAGATCCCTTAGCGGGTATTTGTTTGCAGCCAAGGGATTACGGTATATTTACGAAATATTGCTTGAAAATTTCCGAGCGAATTTTATTCGGCTTAGAAGGAGGATACGACCTCGAAACTTTAGCCCGATCGGTCTTAGCAACGATTGAAGTTGTATTAGATCGAAACTAAATAATTTTAGCAGCTCGCAAGCCGAAATATAGACCCAACGCGATCGCCGAGTATGCCAAAATAATGCCAAAGTAAAGAATTACAGCAAAAATAGACATGATTTTTACCCAATATACTGTTACTGTAATTTTACTAGGGACAAAATTGACCTCAAGGCTCAGATTCTCTGAACTGGGAATTGAATTTCGGTAATATAAGACTCGTTATCCTGTTCTTCACCCCCGTGAACGTACACTTCTCGACCGTAATCGATAATTTGATAAGATTCGCGATCGAGCCAATTTAAGATTGCTTGATAAGCTAATTTTAAGGTTTGGTAGCTGCCTTTATGAACTACACAAGCCATTGTTTCGTAACCGGGCAAATCGTAAACTTTTATGTCTTCTTGACCGGCTATTTCGCCATCGACAGATATAATTGCTTCGCCATCGACATCTTTGTCTTTATATTCTTCATCGTGCCAAATAGCAGCAAAATAGTTATATTTTTCGATTCCTCGATCGAATAAATAATTAATCAAGCGATCGAACACTTTGTCAATTGCTTTATAGTTAGGTAAGGTTTGTCGTAAAGATATAACTCGAATTGGCTCTACTTTTTTGAGAGTTACTTGATACTTTGACATATCTTTTTCCTCTTGTAATTGTTTTAGTCTGGTGTTGATGCGCTCGAGTCTCAATTTTTCGGTTGCGATCGATTGTTTTATTTCTGCTTCTTTTAATCGCAACATTCCCTCTATTTGAATGGGGGTGATTTCTTCTTGAATTAATTGGGAGATTTGTTCGAGGGAAAAACCTAAATGTTTTAGCTCTAAAATCCGATTGAGCTGGTTTATTTGTTCGGCTAAATAATAGCGATAACCATTAAATTTATCTACTTTAGCTGGCTTTAACAAACCCATGCGATCGTACAGTCTTAAAGCTTTAATTGAAACTCGGCTGAGCTTAGAAAAATCACCTATTTTTAGCATTACCAGTAACCTCCTGGTTGCTGCTTACCTATAGTAAATATCCTCCCCCTAGGGAAGAGTCAAGGAGCAAGTCAAAAAAAATTACTCTCAAATTCTTTAAGTAAATCTAAAATCTCAGCACTCAGAAGCAGAAGCTTGTAATATCGATCTATTAACTTATAAACAAATAAACTTTAATATGCAATCGGTTATTGAGGTTAATTTACCGCAAACAAAATATCAAATTGCGATCGCTTCTGGCATTTTAAAAGAATTGGGCGATCGGCTGAAAAATTTAAAAATCGGTCAAAAAGTCCTGTTAGTATCTAACCCAGAAATTTATAAATATTACGGCGAAACTGCTTTAAAATCCCTCGAAAATGCCGGTTTCGATGTTTGTACCCATATAATTCCAGCCGGAGAAAGATATAAAAATCTCGACTCGATCCAACAAATATACGATACTGCATTAAATAACCATCTCGAAAGATCTTCAACTATGGTTGCTTTAGGAGGTGGAGTCGTTGGGGATATGACGGGTTTTGCTGCGGCCACTTGGTTGAGGGGGATTAATTTCGTGCAAGTACCCACCTCTCTTTTAGCGATGGTTGACGCTTCTGTCGGGGGTAAAACGGGGGTTAACCATCCTCGAGGCAAAAATCTCATCGGTGCTTTTTATCAGCCTCGTTTGGTTTTAATTGACCCGGATGTCTTGAAAACTTTACCGCATCGAGAATTTCGCGCTGGTATGGCTGAAGTAATAAAATACGGTATCATTTGGGATGCGGATTTATTTTCTGAATTAGAAAGTTGCGATCGCCTCGATAATTTGTCAGTTATTAGTCAAAATTTATTACAAAACATTTTAATTCTTTCTTGCCAAGCTAAAGCTGATGTAGTCAGTCAAGATGAAAAAGAAGGCGGTTTGCGGGCTATTTTAAATTACGGTCATACTATCGGTCACGCGATCGAAAGTTTAACTAATTACGAGTTATTCGTTCACGGCGAAGCAGTAGCGATCGGCATGGTAGCGGCAGGAGAAATAGCGAAACAAATGGGATTGTGGACTGAAACGGAAGCAACAAGACAGTATCAATTAATCGAAAAAGCCGGATTACCAACTCAAATACCTGCTAATTTAAAAGCAAGGGATATTATCGAAACTTTGAAAACAGATAAAAAAGTAAAAGCCGGAAAAGTCAGGTTTATTTTACCAGAAAAAATTGGCAAAGTTATTATTAGCGATCGAGTAGAATCTGCAACGATCGAGGCAGTAATTAGTAAATTACAATCGGAAAAAGTTGGTGCTGTTTAAATAAAATCAGAAGTCAGAAGGTAATTTAAAAAGTAGACTTAAATTATTTTAAAAGACAATATGTATTTAAAAAAGGAAATTTAAAATTGGAAAAACTCTTAAAAATAGCAACAACGATCGACAAAATTAACGAAGCGATCGGAAAAATTGCTTATTGGTTCGTACTCTTAATGGTAATAATAGGAGTTTGGAACGTAATCGGACGCTACTTAGGGCGTTGGCTGCAAATCAAATTAACTTCAAATGCATTTTTAGACCTGCAATCTTATCTATTTGCTCTAGTATTTCTTTTAGGAGCTGCTTATAGTTTAAAACATAACGAACACGTGCGAGTCGATTTATTTTATAAAGATTTAAATCGCCAACAAAAAGCCCTAGCAAATTTTATCGGTACGATATTATTTTTAATTCCTTTTTCAATAATTGTCATTTATTTTTCTTGGAATCCAGTAATTAATTCCTGGATAAATGGCGAAATTTCACCCAATGCAGACGGTTTGCCCCTCTATCCGATCAAATCATTTTTAATTATTAGTTTCCTGCTTTTAATGCTTCAAGGCATATCCGAAGCAATTAAAAATTGGGCTATTTTTACAGAAAATTTACCCAGATCGGGAGGCGATCGATAATGTATGAATGGCTGGGTGCTTTTATGTTTGCCGGGGCATTATTTTTCTTATCTCTCGGTTATCCCGTTGCTTTTTCTTTAGGCGGCGTAGCTATTTTATTTAGCTTAATTGGAGTTAGTTTAGGGGTCTTTAATATTAACTTATTAGGTGCAATTCCCCTGCGTATTTTTGATATTATGGGAGTCAAACAACCCTCAATATTATTAGCAATTCCCTACTTTGTTTTTCTCGGTTCGATGTTGCAAAAAACCGGCATCGCCGAAAACTTATTAGAAACAATGGGAATATTATTCGGACGCATTCGCGGAGGTTTGGCTTTAGCTGTAGTCATAGTTGGCGCATTGTTAGCAGCCTCTACCGGAGTCGTAGCAGCTACAGTAGTAGCAATGGGCTTAATTTCCCTGCCAATTATGTTGCGCTACGGTTATGATAAAGAGTTAGCTACCGGTGTTATAGTCGCTTCGGGAACGTTAGGGCAAATTATACCCCCCAGCGTGGTATTAGTAGTATTAGCAAACCAGTTAAATATCGAATTTAAAGTATCCGTCGGTGACTTGTTTATCGGTTCGTTAATTCCTGGTTTGATGATGGCTGCAGCCTTCGCGATACATATTTTTTTAGTAGCACTTTTGAAACCAAATGCAGCACCAGCCTTACCAGCACGAGTCAGAGAAATTGGTCGTAAAGCTTTGTTAAAAAGAGTTTTAAGGGCGATGGTGCCGCCATTATTATTAATTTTGCTAGTATTGGGAAGTATCTTTTTTGGGATTGCAACCCCCACAGAAGCAGGTGCGGTAGGATCTTTAGGGGCGATCGCCATTGCAGCAGCCAACGGGAAGTTAAACTGGGCCGCATTAAAATCGGTTTGCGATGCCACCTTGAGAATTAGCACCATGGTAATCTTTATTTTAATCGGTTCGACCGCATTTAGTTTGGTATTTCGCGGTGTCGGAGGCGATCGCTTGATGGTAGATCTGCTTACGTTAATTCCTGGAGGTCAAACCGGATTTTTAATCGTGAATATGTTAACAATTTTTATTCTCGGTTTTTTTATTGATTTTTTTGAAATTGCTTTTATTATTATTCCTATTTTTGCCCCAGTTGCCAAACAATTAGCACTCGATCCGATTTGGTACGGGGTAATTATCGGGGCTAACTTACAAACATCATTTTTAACCCCACCTTTTGGTTTTGCCCTATTTTATTTGCGCGGAGTTGCCCCACCAGAAGTTAAAACAGAAGAAATTTATCGCGGCGCAATTCCTTTTATTTTACTGCAACTTTTTGTATTAATTATTTTGATTTCTTTCCCGCAAATTGTTAGTTTTTTACCCTCTTTAAGCAATAATTTTAGTTATTAAAATTTTGTCAATATTGCTGAAACATAGATTTTAATTATTCTCAAATCAATCAACTAGATAGAAAACCGATGAGTTAATCGAAGGGAATAGAGTTCGAGGTCAGGGTTTTTAAGTTTAGAATTGGTTAAAAAAATTTAAAACTTAAAATTATTTTATTATTATCCCCCCGCTCCCGATGCTCCCAATTCCCCTTTTTGAACTTACTTTTTCTCGCTCGATTTGCTAACTGAAGCTATATTTGCTTTAGAAACATTTCTAACTTCTTGTTGATAATTTTCAACCGAATTAGTTTCGATTATTGGGTTTATGTTATTAGTTTTTTGGTAAAACTTTTCTAAATTTTCGTATTCGTTTAAAGTGGTAAATTCCGGGAGAACGTCGCGGCTAAAAGCCTCTGATGCTTTGGATCTGTAACGATTTGGATTGATAATTAAAGATAAAGTTCGCTTTAGTTCCACACCCTTAATATGAGATTGATGGAGAATCCCTAATTTTAATTCCTTTTCGATCGATTTTACCGAAACAAAAGCAGCCCCAAGCCCAGATTGAACCGCATTTTTAATCGCTTCGATCGAATTTAATTCCATTTCTACCTTCAATCTTTTCGGATCTACATTCCAACGAATCAGAACGTTATCGATTACTTTGCGGATCGTAGATTGAGAATCGAGAGTAATAAATCTAAGTTGATATAATTCTTCTTTATCAATCTCCTGCAATTCTGCTAAAGGATGATTTACCGCTAAAATAAGGGCCATTTCATCTTCAGCATAGGGAATTACTTCGAGACTATCTTGAAGTTCGGGAGGCACAGACCCGCCGATAATTGCCAGATCTACTTGTCCGTTAGCCACGGCCCAACAAGTCCGTCTGGTCGAGTGAATTTGTAATTGTATTGCTACTTCAGGGTATTTTTTGCGAAACAAACCGATCATCCGAGGTAGCAGGTAAGTCCCAGTAGTTTGGGAAGCACCGACAATTAAAGTTCCTCCTTGGAGATTTTGTAGGTCTTCGATCGCCCTACAAGTTTGTTGGCATAAAGTCAAGATTTGTTCGCCGTAACTGAGCAGTAAATGGCCCGCTTCGGTAAGTTGAGCTTTGCGCCCTCCTCGATCGAATAAGGGTACGTTTAACTGTTTTTCTAAATTTTGTACTTGCAAGCTGACAGCAGGTTGAGAGACAAAAAGACTATCGGCTGCCCGCTTAAAACTCCCCTCAGCAGCGATCGCTTTGAGAATGCGGAGTTGATCTAAAGAAAAAGGAATATCAGACATAGCTCTAAAGAATATTTTTAGTGAAGGAACGAGCAGCGAACCAAATTTTTCTGAGACAGCCTCCGAAGGTTACAATTTTTTATGTTTCGATCGGATGCTAATTTCATCGCGTTTGGTATTTACCGCTACTGAATTTGACAGTAACATAACAAGGTGTAAAGGATGTCTTGTGCTTGCTTGGTAGCGCGATAGATTGTCAAAAAACTGCTGTTTTTTTCTAGGATAATTTTATGGAAGAACGAATCTGGCTAACATCGAGTCATTGGATTATGTTGGGTTTATTATTAAGTTTTGCGATCGCTCATAGCGGTTTAGCTGCTTTACGACCTGCCGGAGAACAAATAATCGGCCCCAGACTTTATCGGGTAATTTTTGCTTTAGTTAGTATTCCTGGTGCGGTTATCCTCATTATCTACTTTTTTAATCATCGTTACGATGGACTACAACTATGGCAGGTTCAATCCCTCGGTTGGGTTAAAGTTTTAGTCTGGATTTTAAGCGCGATTTCGTTTATTTTTTTATATCCAGCTACTTTTAATTTACTAGAAATTGCGGCTATAGAAAAACCCCAAGTACATTTGTATGAAACTGGGATCGTGCGGATTTGCAGACATCCTCAAATGGTAGGACAAGTTATTTGGTGTATCGCCCATACCCTTTGGATCGGTACTACATTTACTATAGTTACTTCTGTAGGGTTGATCGCTCACCATATTTTTGCGGTTTGGCACGGCGATCGCCGTAAATTAGCCCTGTATGGCGATAGTTTTGTGGCTCTCAAACAAAGAACTTCGATCCTGCCTTTCCAGGCTATTATCGACGGTCGTCAAAATTTAAAATTGCAAGAGTTTTTACGTCCGGCATATCTTGGAGTTATAGGCTTCATTTTATTACTTTGGTGGGGACATCCTTGGTTGTTCCAAGTAACAACAAAAGTCAATTGGTAATTCTCATAAATAACTTTGTCCAACGATCCCAATTGGATGTAGCATAATCCAAAGTAATAGAAAACTTAGATAACAAGAAAATCAAAAATTATGGTTGCTTCAATCAACAAAATAGATTTCGATCGAGATGTTTTACAATCGTCCGCACCGGTTTTAGTTCATTTTTGGGCCCCTTGGTGTGGATTGTGTCGCATGATTAACCCGGTACTAATTAAGGTTCAATCTGAATGCGTCGGACATATAGAATTGATAGGGATCGATGCCGATCAAAATCTCAAACTGGCAAACAATTATCGCCTTAAGAGCTTACCAACTATCATTTTGTTTCACCAAGGTCAAATCGTTTATCGCACCGATGAATTTAAGAGCAGAGAAGACTTACTTCAAAAATTAAATCGCGCCACTACAGATTTATTAGCTAAATCGGCTTGAATTGCTCGATCTACAAAAAACTTTTGTATTTGCCTCAAAACCAAGATCGCAATAGATGTGACGGTCTTTAAAAATCTTTAAATTTAAGGTTAATCGAAACGATTAACATAGACAAGACTACTAAAGTAGGAATTTTTTGGTCGAGTCGAACTTTACTCTTAGACTTATCGGAATATTGAAGGATAAAGATCGATTGGGGCAAAATCAAAGATCGCAGATGAGAAATTGTCCTAATCGATCCTTATTCATTTCCAATTTTCAAGAAGCAATCACAAGATATCGAGCAACAGATGGGTAGAACTCGAGCGAAGTTTGAATTTTGAACGAATAATTATAAAATTAAAAGCGAATAAGATTTTAGCAAGAATTGCCACGTAAGGGTAAAGACGCAAACAAGACTTAACTTTTTTACTTTGTATTCCTGTATTTTTATCGAGGAAAAATCTCAAACTAATTTCAGAGGATCGAAGCACTCCGACAAGAGTTGTGTCAGAATTGTTAGCGGTACTGCCAAAAAATGAAGAAGTATAAACTAAGGTATTAGTAATGGAATCCCTTTATCAATACTCCTGGCTAATTCCAGTTTTGCCATTAATCGGCGGAGCAGTAATTGGTACTGGACTAATTACCGCAAGCAAGTCAACTAACGACCAGAGAAGACTATCTGCTGGTTTTATTGTTTCCTTAATGGGAACTTCGATGGTGCTAGCCATTGCCTTGCTTGTGAGTCAATTGCAGGGACACGAAGCATTCACGGGCACGATCGAATGGGTATCGGCCGGAAATTTTCAGCTCTCAATGGGCTATACAGTAGACCATCTCAGTTCTTTGATGATGGTTATTGTCTGTACGGTTGCCTTTTTGGTGATGATTTATACCGACGGGTATATGTCCCACGATCCGGGTTACGTGCGCTTCTACACCTATTTGAGTTTATTCGGGGCCTCGATGTTAGGTCTCGTCGTAAGTAATAACCTAGTCGAAATTTATATCTTCTGGGAATTAGTAGGGATGTGTTCCTACCTCCTAGTGGGATATTGGTACGATCGCAAACCAGCAGCGGAAGCAGCACAAAAAGCGTTCGTTGTCAATAGAGTCGGCGATTTTGGTTTATTGTTAGGTATATTAGGGCTGTACTGGTGTACCGGAAGTTTTGAATTCGGTACGATCGGCGAAAGATTGCAAGAATTAGTCGCAGGAGGAAGTATCGCTCCAGCACTAGCAGCATTCTTAGCGATTTTAGTATTTTTAGGGCCAGTAGCCAAATCAGCTCAAGTTCCCCTTCACACTTGGCTTCCAGACGCAATGGAAGGCCCGACACCAATTTCTGCCTTAATCCACGCCGCAACCATGGTAGCTGCTGGAGTATTCTTAGTCGCGCGGATGTATCCCGTATTCGACCAAATCCCCGCAGCAATGAATATCATAGCTTGGACTGGAGCGGTGACAGCTTTTGTCGGAGCGACGATCGCCCCAACCCAAATGGATTTGAAAAAATCGATGGCATATTCGACCATGTCCCAATTAGGATACATGGTAATGGCAATGGGAATCGGAGCTTATTCGGCCGGAATGTTCCACTTAATGACCCACGCCTATTTTAAAGCAATGCTTTTCTTATGCTGCGGTTCGGCAATTCACGGCATGGAGCCAGTAGTCGGTCACGATCCGGTTTTGAGCCAAGATATGCGCTTGATGGGCGGTTTGCGGAAATTTATGCCGATTACGGCGATAACTTTCTTAGTTGGAGTTCTAGCCATTAGCGGAATTCCTCCTTTTGCCGGGTTCTGGTCGAAAGATGAAATTCTCGGTGCAGCATTCCAAGCTAACCCAGCACTTTGGGCAGTAGGTTGGATTACAGCAGCACTAACAGCATTTTATATGTTCAGGATGTATTTGATGACCTTTGAAGGGGAATTTAAAGGTTATGATATGTCCAAACGTAAAGAATTATACGCGATCGCCAAAGAAAAAGAAATAGTTCTGATGGGTGCAGGTAGAGTAAAACCTGAAGATTTAGAAGGAGAAGCCGATCGCAGTGCTACACCTCACGAATCTCCGATTACAATGGCTTTACCTTTGATCGTTCTGGCAATACCCGCTACTTTAATCGGTTTTGTAGGTATGCCCTGGAGCAATTACTTTGAAGCCTTCGTTAACGCCCCCGGAGAGACGGCTACAGTAGCCGAATTAGCCGCAGAATTCGATATGAGCGAGTTTATGTTAATGGCAGGAAGTTCGGTCGCTATCGCCACTGTGGGCATTATTTTAGCCTTCATGACTTATATGTGGGGCAAAATCGATCCTGCTGCGATCGCCGAAAAATATTCCTCGATTTACAAGCTCTCTCTCAACAAATGGTATTTTGACGAAATTTACGATCGCATTTTCGTTCAAGGATCTCGTCGCATAGCCCGACAAATCATGGAAGTCGATTATCGCGTTGTCGATGGTGCGGTCAATTTAACCGGATTGGCCACTCTAGTCAGCGGTGAAGGTCTTAAATACTTAGAAAACGGTCGCGCGCAATTTTATGCCTTGATCGTTTTTGCAGCAGTTTTAGTATTCGTAATCGTCTTTAGCATTACGTAAAGATCCATAATCTAAAGGCAGGTTGAAGTTTAGAGGGTTAAACCCGATCGGGCAAGTACATTATTAGTAAGTACTTAACTCGCACCAACATTCAACGCCTAGAAAGATATTATACAGGGCGGCCGCGAGGTCGCCCTCAAAGATCTAGACGTAGTAGCAGAAAGTACTCGCGGCACTTGACACCGCCGCAATCAAAGCAATGACTCACAAAATAAGAGTGTCAAATAAGGCGATAACAAAACGAATATGACAAACTTTCCTTGGCTCACGACAATTATTTTGTTTCCCATCGCTGCTTCGCTGCTAATTCCTTTAATTCCTGATAAGGATGGCAAAACAGTCAGATGGTACGCCCTCATCGTAGGGTTAATCGACTTTGCACTAATTGTATATGCTTTTTTCGTCGGCTACGACTTAAACACTCCAGGACTCCAATTAGTAGAAAGCTATCCTTGGATTCCCCAAATCGGTTTAGACTGGTCGGTAGCAGTAGATGGCTTATCGATGCCCTTAATTTTGCTAACTGGTTTCGTCACCACTTTAGCTATTATGGCAGCTTGGCCAGTAAGTCTCAAGCCCAAGTTATTCCACTTCTTGATGTTGATCATGTACGGCGGACAAATTGCCGTATTCGCAGTACAAGATATGATTCTGTTCTTCTTGGTCTGGGAACTAGAATTAATTCCAGTGTACTTACTGCTGTCGATTTGGGGTGGTAAAAACCGTCTCTATGCGGCTACTAAGTTCATTATTTACACTGCCGGAGGATCTTTATTTATCTTCGTAGCTGCCTTAGCAATGGGTTTCTACGGCGATACGGTTACCTTCGATATGAGCGCGATCGCAGCTAAAGAGTTCCCCGTAAATATGCAGTTATTACTTTACGGTGCGTTATTGATAGCTTATGCAGTAAAACTGCCGATCTTCCCCCTACATACTTGGTTACCAGATGCTCACGGTGAAGCTACCGCACCAGTTCATATGCTTCTAGCTGGTATCCTCTTAAAAATGGGTGGTTACGCTCTATTGCGGATGAATGTGGGAATGTTACCCGACGCTCATGCTGTTTTTGCACCAGTATTAATCATGTTGGGAGTAACAAATATTATCTACGCTGCTTTAACGGCATACGCTCAGCGCAACCTGAAACGGAAAATTGCTTACTCTTCCATTTCTCACATGGGTTTTGTACTGATCGGTATTGCTTCCTTTACCAATATCGGTACTAGCGGTGCAGTTTTACAAATGGTTTCCCACGGCTTAATTGGAGCTAGTTTGTTCTTCTTAGTCGGCGCAACTTACGATCGCACTCACACTTTGATGTTGGACGAAATGGGCGGTCTCGGCAAAAAAATGAAAAAATCTTTTGCAATGTGGACTACTTGCTCTTTAGCCTCTTTAGCCCTACCTGGAATGAGCGGATTTGTAGCCGAATTAATGGTATTCATCGGTTTAGCTACTAGCGATGCTTACGACTTCAGATTTAAAGTTGTAATGGTAATTTTAGCAGCAGTTGGCGCGATCTTGACTCCAATTTACTTGTTGTCGATGTTACGCGAGTTGCTCTACGGCCCCGAAAACAAAGAATTAGCTCAAAAACAAGCTTTAATCGATTCCGAACCTAGAGAAGTGTTCATCGTTGCTTGTATGTTAGTTCCGATCGTCGGTATTGGCTTGTATCCTAAAGTTCTCACTCAAGTTTACGATGCTACTACTGACAGTTTGACCGCGCTAATGCGTAATTCAGTACCAGCTTTAGTTCAGCAAGAAGCAGCTACACCAGAACCATCAAATTCAATGGCTGTTTTAACCGCACCTGAAATCGGCACTAAAAACTAAGATTTGCTAATTTGACAAACATTTCTTTAATTTCAATTTTGTAGGACAGTTTTAATCGCTGTCCTATTATTATTTTTTGGCTTGTTTATTTTATCTAGATAAAGGGAAAAATAAATTGAGAAAAGAAAATAATCTAATTAAATATGAACGAGACAGAATATTTAGAATATTTCGATCGCGCTAACACATATTTTGAATCGGGAAATTATCAAAAAGCAATTGAAAATTACAATCGGGCGAT
>CAYWIH010000065.1:25490-26703 GCA_964458305.1 uncultured bacterium
TCACAGGGCGATCGCCGATTATGACAAGGCGATTAAAATTAACCCCAATGATGCAAAAGCTTACCATAATCGAGGTTTGGCTTACTATCATCTAGGAGATAATCACAGGGCGATCGCTGATTTAACTCGAGCAATTAAAATTAATCCTAATTTGGCAGCAGCTTACATTAACAGAGGTTTAGCTTACTCTGGGTTAGGAGATAATCAAAGGGCGATTACAGATCTCGATCGCGCTATTGAAATCGATCCTAACTATCCATATTCTTACTTAGGTTTAGGAAATGTTTATCAAAAACAAGGTCAAATAGATCGAGCAATATCTTACTTCAGCAAAGCAGCAGAAATATATCAAAAACAAGGTCAAATTGAAAACTTTCAGAAGATAATTATTTTCATTAAAATGCTTCGCTCTTAAATAAGATCTAAAAAATATTAGCTATCGATCGCACTTACTACAAAAATAAATCTAAATTGCGATCTAAATATTACAAATTATGTAAAATATTAATTTTAAAGTTGTCCTAAGTTTGTCACAAAATTGGTTTATTAATTAAATATAAAGATTAAATTTCACCCACGATAAATCAATGAAAACTGATTTTAATTTCGATCGTTATCAAGACTTAGTAGGAACAGTAGTATTTCGTTCGACTTTTAATAATTTTGAAACAATTGATATCAATCAAGCTTGGTCTTTAGCTATTTCAGGAGGACAAGAAGATAAAAGTCTTAACGAACCTTTAGCGATAGATTTCTCAAATAAATCCGATCTTGAAAGTTCCGATCTTCGACTTGAATGGGGCAAACTATTTACAAATACAACTGTAATTGCTAGCTCTTTAGGTATTATTTGGTGTATTTTTTCTAATCCAACAGTTTAATTTAAATTAATAAGTTGTTGTTCCTATAAATGGATAAAAACCTTTTTCAGTTTTTCGATCTGTTTATAATTTAATTCGTAAATTATTACAAATTTTAAGCCCTCAAGATGTTTGTTCTTTAATGAGGGCTTAATTAATTGATTTTATTACTTTCGATCGCTTCTCGCTACCTTAATAACCTAACGATCGATCTACAAATATCTCCCTACTCTCTCCAAAACCAAGCAATATAAATGAATCGAGATCGATCGGGTTACTAGTTTCTTATTTCTTGCCTTAATTTAAGGATAATAGAGGCGATCTGAAAATATATCGCGATCGAACCAATAAAT
>CAYWIH010000066.1:0-26401 GCA_964458305.1 uncultured bacterium
ATTAGCTATTTTGCTGCTTTTACTCTTTTTTTTCTTGGATAATGGTATCGCCAATTTTGTCCGCGCCATTTTCCAGCTATTTTACCTTCGCGAATATTGATGTTTGTTGATGGATGTTCGTAAGTGACACCGCGATAAACAAGTTTCATCTTCATTTCTTCCTCAAACTCGATCGGGCATATATTAATACTAACAATAATTTCTGTATCAAAAATTACTTTTTTTATAGTTCTGGACACAAACTGCGACCTTCTCCCCTTTCTAACTCGAGACAACCTGCGTATTTTCCCGAAGGTTTAAAAGCCAGTAAAGACTGAGTACCGCTAGCATCAGAATTAATAACTAGTAAATTGCCATTAAGATAATTTAAAGCCGCGATCGAATTTAAAGCATAAGTAGTGTTGGGGTTGTTTAAAGGGCGAGATCCGGGTATTTGCACCAGAGTAGTCGAGTTGCGATCGAGGATAAATACTGCACTTTGCTGAGTTTCGACGCATTCGCTCAGGACGACAGCGACAGCTATTTTACCAGTATTGGGATCGGTTGCGGGAGAAGCGACAAAAAAATTACCCCGAAAAGTGCGGCGATCGACCCTTTGCAGTTGAGAACAGTCTAAAGCATCGAGGATAGTGGCAGAAAATTGAGCCGCATTAAAAACGCGCCTTTTACCGTCGATCGAGAGGATTAATTCCCTGCTAACAGAAGATTTTACCGTAGCCGGAAACCATAAAGCAATTAGTACAATTAAAAAGCTGAATAAGTAGAGATTTTTTTTCATTTAGATCGTGCTGAAATTTAATTAGATTTAAAAAGTAAATCTGGCAAAAAGTAAACCGTATTCGGAAATATTAATACTAACAGCATTACCGCTACTTGCAGAGCCATATAAGGATACATTCCGGCAAAAATTTGGTTAATAGATATATTTTTGGGAGCGACTCCTTTGAGATAAAAAGCAGACATAGCCACGGGCGGAGACAAAAAAGCAGTTTGCAAGTTAAGAGCCATCAAAATACCAAACAACAAAGGATCGATCGAAAATTGTTCTAAAAGAGGTAAAAAGATCGGCACAAAAATTACAATAATTTCCGTCCATTCTAAAGGCCAGCCCAACAAAAACACGATTAACAATACCAAAATCAAAAAGAAAGTCGGAGGCAAATTAAATGCAAGTACGAACTGTTCGATTAACTTATCTCCACCCAACAAACCAAATACAGCAGAAAAGATCGCCGAACCAACAAACAACCAACAAACCATAGCAGAAGATCGCATGGTTAAGAAAACCGATTCTTTAAGACTTTGAAAGGTCAATCTCTGATTTACTGCTGCTAAAACTAATCCCCCAACCGCACCGATCGCCGCAGCTTCTGTAGGAGTAGCTACCCCAAATAAAATTGCACCCAAAACGCATAAAATTAGAGTTACGATCGGCACGAAAGACTTTAACAACATTAACAATACTTCCGATATTGGCTTGTTGCGTTCTTCTTGAGGTAAAGCTGGCGCGAGTTTGGGATTTAAATTAACGCGAATCAGAATGTAAGCCAGATAAGATACAGAAAGCAATAATCCGGGAATGAATGCAGCAGCATATAGTTTGGGGACTGATTCGCCTGCTGTTGCTCCGTATAAAATTAACAAAATGCTCGGCGGAATTAAAATCCCTAAAGTACCACCTGCGGCGATAATACCGCTAGATAGTTTAACATCGTAATCGGCTTTAAGCATGGCAGGCAGGGCTAACAAACCCATTAAAGTGACTGCTGCGCCGATAATTCCGGTAGCGGTAGCAAAAATAGTACTGGTAATCAGTGTAGTAATAGCTAAAGATCCTCTAATCGGCCCCATAGCGAGCTGAATGCTTCTAAATAAGTCGTCGAGAATGCCAGCACGTTCGATAATATAGCCCATGAAAATAAACAGAGGAATGGAAATCAATACCTCGTTACTCATGGTGCTGTAGGTTCTCTGTACTAATAAATAGAAAACCAGATTGCCGTTTGTAATATAACCGAAGATAACCCCCAATCCCATTAAAGTAAAGGCGGTGGGAAAGCCGAGAAAAATTGCCAGCACCAAACTGGGGAGCATTAATAAACCTAAAACTTCGTGGCTCATCGATCTCGCTCCTCGGATACTTTAACTTGGGTTTCTTCGACATCGGCCAGGCGATCGGGCCAAACTCCTGTTTTTATGGCTTGAATGCATCTAATTATTTCCGCTATTCCTTGCAATAGTAATAAAACTCCTGCTAGGGGAATAAAACTTTTAAAGAGATATATCGGAGTAGCTGCTGTTGTTGCACTAGATTGCTCCATAATGCTCCAAGAATCTGCCGCATATCTAAATCCCGACACGACTAAAGCGGTAACTCCGGGTAAAAAGAATAAGAAATAGAGAATTAAATCGAGAATGGCTTGTGTTTTGACGGGGAGACTGTGATAGATCATATCTCCGCGCACGTGTCCGTTCCGGGCTAGAGTATAAGCTCCACCCATCATAAAGAAAGTGCCATAAAAAATATAGCTCCAGTCTACCGACCAGTCTACGGGTGCGCGAAAAACATATCGAGCGACAACGCTATAAGCGACAGTAACTGTCAAAGAAACGATTAACCAGGAAAAAGCTTTCCCCACCCAAGTATTTATAGCGTCAATTAAAAATAAAAAACGTTTCATTCAAATTTTGTTTGCGGTATCTCTACCTCTTGTTTGTGTTTGTTAAAGTTATTTGGCGATCGCAATCGAAGTATTCAAACTAAAAGCGCGGTGGCACTTTTAGTCGGTATCGATCGATATCAACCTTTAAAATAATGGTCGTAGGCGGTTTGATTTTCTACTGTAATGTCAAGACTCCACTTACCTACTCGTTTGGCCCATTCTTTTTGCGATTCGATTACTTTAGCAAAAAATGGATCTGTTGCGGATTCTTTTTCTACCACTTCGTCCCAACCTTCTAACTGTGCTTGAAGTACCGATCGAGGAGTTTTATATACTTCTACTCCAGAGTCTTTAATCGCTTGATAGTCTTTACTATTGCGATCCATAAACTTCCAGACAAAATCTGCTGATTGAGCCATGGCAGCGTATTTGAGAATCGCTTGTAAATCGGCCGGAAGACTTTCGTATTTATTTTTATTGATCGTTAATTCGAGAATCTCTAGAGGCTGGTGGTAGGATTGTACCATCAGTACTTTACGCACGTCTGGAAATCCTAAAAGCCGATCGCTGGTAGTGTTGGTAAATTCTGCCGCATCGATTACGCCCCGCTCCAAACTAGAAACTACTTCGCTACCGCCAATAAACTGGGCCGATACCCCCATATCTTTGAAGACATCTAGGGCAATACCTGCAGTTCGATATTTCAATCCTTCAAGGTCTTGGGGGCTGTTAATTCTGCTGTTGAACCAACCTAATGGTTGAGTGGGAACCGGGCCGTGGAAAAAGGATACTACGTTGCGATTGAGTTTTGCTAACAATTCATCATACAGTTCTTGACCGCCACCGTAACGAATCCAACCAAGGAGCATTTCTCCGTTCATCCCGAAAGAGGGCCCCGTACCGAACAAACTAAATGCTCTATTCAAACCAAACCAATAAGCTGGAAAGCCATGTCCGCCATCGAGTACGCCTTCGCTAACTGCATTGAGTAATTCTGAAGTACCTACTACCGAGCCGACTGGTAAAAGGTCGATTTTTAATCTTCCTCCAGACATCTCACTAACTTTATCGGCCCAATCTTGCAAGATTTCTTGAAAGATATCTTTAGCTGCCCAAGTGCTTTGAATTTTTAGGTTATATGTTTCTCCTGACCCTAGCCTGGAAGTATCGGATTGCCGATCGCTTGTGGGAGTACAGGCGGCTATAATTGCGCTACCTACTCCCAATGGTATTAATTTTACAAAGTTACGACGAATTAATTTAGAAAACACAATTTTCTCCAATTTTTAATTATCTCTTAAGATTATTACGTTTTATTTTCTTAGATTTTGGGACAAAACAAATTTATTACTCTTCGGAATTAAAGTAGTGATTGTAGGCTGTTTGGTTTTCTACTGTAATGTCGAGACTCCAATTACCTACTCTTTCTGCCCATACTTTTTGGGATTCAATTACTTTAGCAAAAAACGGATCTGCTGCAGATTCTTTGGCGACTACTTTATCCCAACCATCTAACTCGGCTCTAAGTACGGACTCTGGTGTTTCGTAAACTGCTACTCCAGCATCTATAATGCCTTGATAGTCGGTACTGTTGCGATCCATAAATTTCCAGTTAAATTCAGCCGATTCGGCCATGGTGGCGTATTTTATAATTGCTTGTAAGTCTGGTGAAAGGCTATCGTATTTAGTCTTGTTTAGCATCAGTTCGAGAATTTCGAGGGGCTGGTGATAGGATTGCACCATCAAGACTTTGCGAACGTTTTGAAATCCCATCATCCGATCGCTGGTGGTGTTGGTAAATTCTGCCGCATCGATTACTCCTCGTTGCAAACCTGCTACTACTCCGTTGCCAGGAATAAATTGGGCATCGACCCCCATATTTTTAAACACTTCTACGGCAATTCCAGCAGTACGATATTTTGTTCCTTTAAGATCTTCAGGACTTTCGACCCGTTCGTTAAACCAACCTAGTGGTTGAGTGGGTACGGGGCCGTGAAAATACGATACTACGTTGCGATCTAATTTTTCTAACAATTCTTCATATAGTTCTTGGCCGCCACCGTAACGAATCCAACCTAAAAGCATTTCTCCGTTCATACCGAAGGAGGGCCCCGTACCGAACAGACTAAAGGCTCTATTCAAACCGAACCAATAAGCTGGAAAACCGTGTCCGCCATCGACTAAACCTCTACTGACGGCGTTAATTAATTCGGATGTTCCTACCACCGATCCGACTGATAAAATTTCAATTTCTAGCCTTCCTTCGGACATTTGATTAACTTTTTTGGCCCAGTTTTCTAAAATTTCTTGGAAGATATCTCGGGCCGACCAAGTGCTTTGTATCCTTAAAGTTATTACTTCTTTATCGGAGGTATTATTAGATTGAGCTTGGGTTTTCTTCGCACTCCAAGGGGCGATAAGTGCGCCGGCTAATCCTAGGGGAAATAATTTAACAAAATTGCGACGTATTAATTTAGAAACCATTTCTATCCTTAATATTTAAAAACGATCGAAATTCAGTAATTTTGGGATTTACTCGAGTATGTCAATCCATCTCTAGGTAGAATTTGTTGTGTAGCTACTATTTTAGTATCAATTAACTATAATAATTATTTTATCGGCAGAATAGGTGTTTAATTTTTTTTAACATTATTAACAATTTGATTTACTTTAGCTACATTTAAAAATATAGCTAGAGTAAATTGATATCTTTAACAAGTTAATTTAAATTAAACTTGGCTCTTTTCCAGGAATATTTTTGTTGTAGCGAATATTGACATTAGTTAATGATTGTGTCTGGTTCGATCGCTATTTCTAAATTATTTCAGACAATTTTTGTTCTGATTTGTAAGTCCATTGCAATCGCAAATATTTTTGCAAGGTTAGCAATAGTTCCCCTTCGTCAACTGGTTTGCTAATAAATGCGTCGCACTTGAGATAACTTCTCATTTCTTCAGTAATTGCGGTGGCAGATACGACGACGATCGGAATGTTTTCAAATCCGGGTAAAGCTCTTAATTGTTTTAATGAAGTAAATCCGGTTTTTTTAGGCATAAACAGATCGAGACAGATTAAATCTGGTTGTTCCATGCCGATGATATCGAACATCACTTCACCGTTTTCGGCAGTTAATACTTTAAATCCTAGAGGTTCGAGAATATTTACTAACAACCAACGATTTGCTTTTTTATCGTCTACTACGAGAATTTTTCGCTCTTTTCCTTTGTAACCTGAGAGTTGTTCTATTTTTAATTCTCTTGGAAATCTCAAAGACCCGTTGGCGATCGCAAATGAGGTTTCAAACCAGAAATTAGAACCCATGCCTAATTTACTTTTTACTTCTAAATTACCTCCCATCAATCTTACTAGTTGTTGGCTGATGGATAAGCCCAATCCCGTGCCAACATTTCGCAATCTTAGTGCCCCAGTTTGCTCGAAAGGTTTAAAGATTTTTGTTAGTTCTAATTTACCTATTCCCACTCCGGTATCGATAACTTCAAAACGGATTTTTTGTCGTTTTATTCCTGTTTCTGTCAGTTTGCTAGCGAGTCCGGTTACTCTCAGCATTACCGTACCTTGCTCGGTAAATTTAATTGCGTTATTCAATAAATTAATTAATATTTGTCGCAATCTTTTTTCGTCTGCTTCGATTTCTGCAGGCAAGTTTTCAAATTTTGTAGTCAGTTCCAATCCTTTTTCTTCTGCTTGATTGGAAACAATTCCTACGACTCCTTTTAAGAATTTAGGTAAGTTTAAATTGCTGCTATAAAGCTCCATTTTATTGGCTTGATTTTTGGAAAAGTCGAGGAGATCGTTAATTAAAGTCAATAAATGCATCCCGCTTTTTTCGATAATATTAAATTCTTCGACTTGGCGAGAGTCTAAAGGAAGTTGTCTTTTCAGTAATTTACTGTAGCCGAGAATGCCGTTGAGAGGGGTGCGTAATTCGTGAGATATATTAGCGATAAATCTATCTTTGGCTCGATCTGCTGCTATAGCCTCTTCTTTGGCTTGATTTAACTTCTCGAAGGAGTCGTTTAATTGATTTGCCATTTGATTGAAAGATACGGCTAAGATTCCTAATTCATCTTGCCTTTTGATACTTACTCTACGATTTAATTCCCCTTTAGCTATATCGATCGCTGCGTCGCTAATATCTGCGATCGGGCCGATCGTGCGATTTGCTAGTATGAAAGTTAGCGCGCTCGTTCCGAGTATGGCCACCGCTCCGATTAAAATTGCTAAATTTTGAAATTGTTGTTGATTTTGGAAAAATTCAGTTTTTTCTTGGATTACAAAAACACCCCAACCGTTAGCATTTCTCGTACTATGAGCTACCCAAGTCACTCCTTTTTTATCTTCAAAAAAAATATAGCCGTCGTTGTTTTTATTTCCGTTTAAAAAATCTCTTACTGGCGGATATTGGCTAAAATTTGTTAGTTCTCCTTTGGAAAGATATTGCAGGTTAGGATGAACTAAAATGAACCCATTGCGATCGACTACAAAAGCATATCCCGTTTCACCGAATTGTAGTTGACCGACTTGTTGGGTTAATGTTTTTAAATCGGTACATATTGCGCTAACTCCGATTATTTCTTCACTTTTTTCGATCGGAGATGATATGCATAAGTTGGGTTCGTTGTTGGTACGGCTTAATAAAATTTGATAGTTGACATTGTTCCCTTGCATCGCTGCTTGAAAATATTGTCTGTCTCCGTAATATTTGCGCTCTAAATCGTCGCTTCGAGCGATATTCCAGCCATCTTTGTCTATTGTTGAGGCTAGGGAAAGATGAGCATAAGTGTTAACTAATTCTTGAAGAATTTTTTTTTGCTTTTCAACATTTCCTTCAACAATATAGGTTTGCTTGCTCAAGTTGAGCAATGCCAAAACATTAGATTCGTCCCAACTTTCCACACTTTCAGCTAGTAACTCGCTTTTTAATTCTAAGTTTTCTAGGGCTTCTTTGGCGATCGTGCTTGAAGCTCTTTCTATTGCGATAAAAATAGCTAATGAAATTAAGGGGATGATGCCCGATAAAACCAATAAAGGCATCCGCAATTTTAAACTTTTAAAAAAATATGTTTTCATATTTATCGTTACAAATTAATAACTATACTAACCTTCGATTAAAGACATTTTCTGCTCGCGATCGGAACATTTTTTGTTTTTTATTGCAACCAGAACGACTTTTTTTTGATATATTAACCAATTTTAAATTTTGTTTGCGATCGGACTAAAATTGCGCTTAAATAGTTGCTTAATAATTTATATAGTTGAGTTGTTTAATTATTGTCTATATAAATTTGTAAATCTTTAACATTTTTTTCCTTATCCTCGGAGACATAAACTAGATTTAGCGATCGACAAAGCTACAATAAATCCATTCCTGGCATTTGCTAAAATTAATTATTATGACGACCAAAACCGCAAAAAAGACGGAATACGAAGCAATTATTGGGCTAGAAACCCACTGTCAGCTCAATACTAAAACTAAAATATTTAGTAGCGAATCGACCGAGTTCGATCCAGATAACCCCAACAGCAACATTTCACCAATTTGTTTGGGATATCCAGGAGTTTTACCAGTACTGAACGAAAAAGTTCTAGAATACGCAGTAAAAGCAGGTTTATCCCTAAACTGCACCATAGCACCCTATTCTAAATTCGATCGCAAACAGTATTTTTACCCAGATCTGCCGAAGAACTATCAAATTTCTCAATTCGATCTGCCGATCGCCGAACACGGACATATAGAAATAGAAATTTTTGAAAAACAAAATTCCGATCCGATCCGCAAAAAAATCGGCATTACTCGACTCCACATGGAAGAAGATGCGGGTAAACTTACTCACGGAGGAAGCGATCGCTTAAGCGGATCTACATACTCGTTAGTAGATTTTAACAGAGCGGGGATTCCTTTACTTGAAATAGTTTCCGAACCGGATTTGCGATCGGGTAAAGAAGCGGCCGAATACGCCCAAGAATTGCGTCGGATAATGTTATATTTGGGCATCAGCGACGGTAAAATGCAAGAAGGATCTTTGCGCTGCGATGTCAATGTTTCGGTGCGTCCGATCGGACAAAAAGAATTTGGTACTAAAGTAGAGATTAAAAATATGAACTCTTTTAGTGCCATTCAAAAAGCGATCGACTATGAAATAAGCAGACAAATAAAGGCGATCTCCTCTGGAGAAAAAATATCTCAAGAAACTAGATTGTGGGAAGAAGGATCTCAAAAAACCATCAGTATGCGATCGAAGGAGGGTTCTAGCGATTATAGGTATTTTCCCGAACCAGATCTACCGCCGATCGAAGTATCTCAAGAACAATTAGAAACTTGGAAATCTCAATTACCCGAACTTCCGGCCCGAAAACGCCATCGTTACGAAACAGATTATGGTCTTTCTGCTTACGATGCAAGGGTTTTAACTGACGATCGCCAAGTGGCTGAATATTACGAAGCTGCTGTTGGTGCTGGTGGAGATGCCAAACTGGTTGCTAACTGGATAATGGGGGATATTGCGGCTTATTTAAATAGTAATTCCCTTAGTATCTCGGAAATTCCTTTAACTCCTGCTATTTTGGCTGAATTAGTTTCTTTAATTGAAAAGGGTACTATTAGCGGTAAAATTGCTAAGGAGATTTTGCCGGAATTGTTAACTAAAGGTGGTTCGGCTAAAGAGTTAGTAGAAAGTAAAGGTTTAATTCAAATTTCTGACCCTGCTGCGATCGAAAAATTAATCGATGAAGTAATCGCAGAAAATCCCAAAGAATTAGAAAAGTTCCGCGCTGGAAAAACAAAATTAAAAGGCTTTTTTGTCGGACAAGTTATGAAGAAATCTAGCGGACGAGCCGATCCTAAGTTGACCAATCAATTATTATCTAAAAAGTTACAAGGATAATTAAAATTAGAGGGCAGAAAGATATCTTTAAAAAGAATTAAAAGATGTTTAAAGTAATACCTTCTAGCTCTCTAATTTATGCTTATAATACTTATCGATTAAGATTAAAAGTAAATCAAAATGATAAATAATTTACTTAAGTCTGTTTCAATTTTAGGTTGTAGTTTATTATTATGTTCGACTTCTGTAAAGCAACAAAATACTTTTGAAACTCGCGCTCAAAAACTGCTAGCACAATTTACTACAACAGAAGTAAACACCCGCGATCGCCAATATTCAAAATACTCTTTTTGGTACGCTCAAGCTTTATTTTATAGCGGTGCAGAAAAAGAAGCCAGAAAAGTAGTCGATCGAAGCCATCAAAGAATTTTTGATGATTATAGCTTTTATTATTGGGGTTTAATCGATACTTATTTGCGATGGCAAGATTACTATACTGAAGCACAAAAAACTAAAGCACGACAACTACTGCTCGAAGCCGATATTTACGATACTGGTAAAACAGAAAATCATCGCATCATGCTAGCTGTAACGCGATTTTTAGCTGCTGAAACCTGGCCCGATCGATTATTTGTAGGGAACTATAGCACTAAAGATCCGACTGGCAAACAGCAAATTCTCAAAATGATGTCCGAATTTGTCAGCCAAGGAATGGTAGAACACGACTCGCCAATATATCACGCTATGTATTTGGGATCTTTTCGGACTTTAGCAGACTTTGCCAAAGATAGAGAAATAAAACAAAAAGCGGAAATTATTTTCGAATGGCTCTTAATCAATTCTAGCGGAGAATGGCTCGAAGGACATTGGGCGGCTTCGAGTTTGCGTAAATTTCCCACAGTTCATCGTCAAAACGAATACGGAGCGGGACAATATGCTTTATGGTTGTTTTATGGTGGCAAAAAACCGCGATCCTATTCTATTGAAGCAGCATATGCAGTACAGCATGCAGTTGCCGATTATAGAATGCCCCAAATTATCCAAGATATCGCCCGAGAGCGTCAAAAACCTTACATTCATAGAGCTTACGATCGCTGGGGTGGTAAAGATGACGATCGCTTTTATAAAACCACCTACATGACACCTAGGGGAGCGATATACAGTCAGTTCGAAGCAATTGGCAATAAGTTAAGTTGGTCGAAACAAGGACATCGCTGGGGGATTGTTTGGACTGGATCGAACCGCGATAGTATCTTTTGGGCAACTCATCCGATTAAAGGGCCGAAGGCCGATCGCAAAAGTAGAGGTATTACTGACTACGAACAAGTATTGCAGCATAATAAAACTATCGTCGGTGTTTATAATATTCCTGCTGACGATCCGTATAAATATGTAATTGGCAAAACTCCCCAAGGTTTTAGAGATTATATAGATCGATCCGATCGCGGCGAAATTTATCTCGATTACGGTACGGTAAAAATAGGATTATCTTTGTTTACTATCGGCCCCGATGGCGCGAGAATTGGCTTTGATTGGTCGAGCCAAGATAGTGAATTTCAAGGCCCTCGATCGGTTCTCGAAGGTAAATTAAAAGTAGGTTTAGTTGCTGTGGCTGCTTTTGGAGACGAATTTGCCAATTTAGAAGAATTTGCTCGTGCTTTAAATTTTAAAGATCGGATCGACGACAGCCAAATTCTCGAGCAGTATCCTCGCATCCAATATACCGATTTAGACGGTCATTTATTAGATATTCGCTTCGATCGCCATCTCAGAGTAGACGATCGGGACTTAGATCCTTCTTCTTGGCCGTTAATCGAAAATCCTTGGACTACTTACCCTCAAAACGGCAATCTTAAGTTAACTTTTGGTAATAAAGTACGTAAGTATATTTTTTCAGCAAAAGAATGGCGCGTCGAAACAAATAGAAATCGCTAAAATCGGCTCTTAAAACAAGCGAAAATCATCTATCATAACTCCATTATTTGAGGGGATTGGAAAGCTTGATTTAATATTATTAGTCGTACTTAAACAGGATCGATCGTCGAAGCCTTACCTTATTTCTATATTTTGGAGACCTCAGTTTATGGCGAACTGCTTGCAGCAGTGCTTGCGCTCCCGCTAGAAATTTAGCTCTCAATTTATATCGAAATGCTGGGTTTGCAAATATAGCTCGATCGGTACGAAAATGCCAATACAATTTAGAGCATATTTTGCGTCTTTTTAGAATGAAATAGCCCTGCTTTATAAGCCTTATTTAACAATAATGTACTACAAAAAAATCTCTTTAAAAAAGATTTAACGCAAAGTAAAAGTTCTAGAAGGCAAGCTCAAGTTTTTTGATAGCGATTAGAAATTATTTTAAATTCTAAAAATAATTTAAAACCCGATCGTTCTTCTAGAACCAGAATAAACCTTTCAATTTAACAAAAGCGTTTAGTTTAACTTAGTGGTGACAATGTTTGAAAAGCTGCTAATGCTTCTGGATTATTACCGAACAAACCTGAATCGAAATTATCAATAAACTGTTCTGCATTATCGCTAAGATCTCCGGCCGCTAACTCATTCGCAATTTCTGCAGCAGTAGGAATTGGAGGAGTAGCTGCAACTTGACCTCCTGAAATAGCTTCTGCCTCAGTTGAGTTAAGTTCTACCCAATAATTGCTATTGTCTAATAAGTTGCCAATTTCGAACTGCTGTGATATACTATTTTTCGATTGATGTTTCATTTTTCATTCATAAAATTAAGTCTTCAATAGTTAACTGCTTTATAAAGTAAGTAGTTAACTATTATTTTTATAGAAGACAAATTGAGATATATATTAGTAATTTTATTTTTTTTTAAGAAATCAAAGCTTCCATTACAATACTCGTTCTTGTTATTACTAATAATACTACTTTCGATATACTAATAAATCTATCAAATGAAAGTTGTTTTTTAAGATGTTTTCGATAGGTAATTAATTAGAAACTCGATCCTTCTTCCCTCTTATTTCTTCCTTCAACATCTCGCGCAGCGAGTTAAAATAAACGAAAATCATCCATCATCGTGCCATTATTTGAAGGAATTGGAATGGGGTGGTAGTTACGATCGCTTTTATGAGAACGATCGAGAGGATGATTTGTCTCGATCCCTTCTCGCTCGTAATAAACATTGAGGCATTTTTTAATAAAATTAGGAAGATGTTGTAATCTTTCTTCTAAGTTAATATAAGCGTGAATGGGAGATAAAAACTCCATGAATTTAACTGTTATTTCTTTTTCTTGTTTGGAGAGTTGCCAAATTACTAAAAATATTTCTCCCAAAACTTCTTTTGTAGCTCGATCCAATCCGCTAGATCCTCGAATTGGATAAAGTTCGATCGCCTCTTCTATTTTGTTTAATTGTTGTGTTAAAAACTTTTTAATTGCTATTTCTATATTGGCCATTTTAATTTCATCTTGTAGAAAAAATATTTTTTGTTTCAGTTCTTCTAATAGTTCGCTATCTATTTCTTGAAAAGCTAATTGCTGCATCGATATTAAATCTGCTGAAGCTAAAATAACCCCCAAAGTATCGGGATGAATTTTGCTTTGAAGTTTCGTTATCTTTGCAGCATCTGTCTTAACAAGAGATTGGTTTAGCAAAAAAAATTCAATTCTTTTAAGTGCATTTAAATAGATATGTTTGTTGGGATTTTCTAGAGATTTTAGATCTAGTTTTACTTGCTTGCACAGCAAAAACAATTCCGATAATAGCTCGCTTACCTCTACCGGATCTTCAGGATTTTTTGCTCCGAGAATTTCTCCCCAAATTCTCGTTATATTCTCACCATTTTGATACTCTTGAAATTGTTTGAGAATATTATATAGCCTGTTTGCAGAGCTAGTAATTTTAGTCATATTTTTTTAAATAAAAATTTTTCCTTACTTAAAAATACCGAAACTTCTTAAAAAACACACAAAAATTTAACTAAATTTTATAAAATCGTCAATTAGTTAAATAGCTAAATTTAATTGGCTTTTAAAGCTCAATTTTATAAAAACTGAATCGAACAATAAGCAATTAAAAATCCCGACTCGATTAAAAGCCGGGATTTCTGTTTAATATATGCCAGTCTATTTATAGAATTTTTTAGGCGACTGGCGGTTTGCAAATTAGTATTTAAATTTATAGTTAAGTTGTAGCAGGTATTTAAATAAAATTGCCAGTAAAATGAGATAATTTTGCATATATTTTAAATAAAATCCCCTCGACTTTATCTGAGGTTTAAATATAAGGAGAAATTAGTAACTAAAATTACTGAATAAACAATTTCTTTAGATTTAAATGACACTTTTTATTAATATTACGGAGAACTTGGTATTGTATATTAATAAACTTGCGTCTAACAGGAGGATAGATGAGAAACTGGGAAGTAATTCAAGGTGGCGTAACTGCAGCAAAAGGATATCAAGCAACAGGGATAAAAGCCGGTTTAAAAGCTTCGGGACATCAGGATTTGGCTTTAATTTTATCGGATACCGAAGCGATCGCGGCGGGTGTATTTACGCAGACTCAAGTCAGGGCCGCTTGCGTCGATTATTGTCGTCAACACTTACAAAAAAAAGCTAGTGCTCGTGCTATCCTCTGTAATGCAGGACAGGCTAATGCGGCTACAGGATCTCGAGGTGTCGAAGATGCGATCGAATCGGCAGAATGGTTAGGAAAAGCCCTCAATATATCACCTCAACTCGTACTTTTAGCATCTACGGGTGTGATCGGTCAAAGGATTAAAATGGATGCCCTTAAAGCAGCCATTCCCAGATTAATCGAGTCAGTTTCCTCTCAAGGTTCAGATGAGGCGGCCAAGGCTATTATAACCACCGATCTGGTGACTAAATCGATCGCCTTAGAAACAAAAATAGAAGGTCGTCCGGTGCGGATTGGCGGTATTGCCAAAGGATCGGGCATGATCCACCCCAACATGGCGACTATGTTAGCTTTTATTACTTGCGATGCTGCTGTTTCCACTGCTTTATGGCAAGAAATGTTAAGCAGGGCAGTAGATAAAAGTTTCAATCAAATTACAGTCGATGGAGATACTAGCACTAACGATAGTGTCATAGCTTTAGCTAACGGTCAATCGCGTACTTCGGCAATTACTCAAAGCGGAGAAAATGCTTCAAAATTAGAAGCGATGTTAACCGAAGTTTGTCAGTATTTAGCCAAAGCGATCGCTCGAGATGGAGAAGGGGCTACTTGTACGATCGAAGTAGAGGTAAAAGGGGCGATCGACGACAAATCTGCTTGTAAAATAGCTAGGACGATCGCCGGATCTTCTTTAGTTAAGTCAGCTATTTTCGGCCGCGATCCTAATTGGGGTAGAATTGCTGCTGCTGCTGGTAGGGCTGGAGTACATTTTAAACAAGAAGATCTTCAAATTAGATTGGGAGATATTTTATTGATGGATCGAGGACAACCGATCGATTTCGATCGAGCTGCTGCTAGTAATTATCTCAAAGAGGCTGCTGCTGGAGCATATTTGGAAAAAGATACCGTATTAATTTCGGTATCTGTAGGAAACAATTCGGGAATGGGGAAAGCTTGGGGTTGCGATCTCAGTTACGATTATGTCAAAATCAATGCCGAATATACTACCTGAATTTAGATAAATTCAAAACCAGGCTCGAAGTTATTAACTTCTACGTTAGAGATAATATCGGCGATCGTTTGAAGATTAGTAGCTTCGAGATTATTAAATACTGGATCTAATTTGCTGGCAAAAGATCCTAAACCGTAATTTAGATCGAATTGAGAGATAACAGGTATTTCTGAGTTTTTAATCTCTAAAAATAAATCTTTTCCACCCAGACCTACTATATTTTCTGAACTGCCAAAGAAAGGAGAATCGGCGATCGCTTCTTGGGCTGCTGTTTTTATTTCTTTTAATTCAGTTGGAGTGATTCCGAGACTGTCTAAAGAATTTTCAATTCCTACTTTAATTGCGGCTTTTTCTTCTAAAGTAACTACTCCATCGGCAAAAATAGCTTTGAAATTATCTTTTGCTGTTTGAAGTTCTTCAGCAGTAGGTGGATTATCGATGCTGGTTTGAATTACTTCTTTAAGGTTAGCTAGATTTTCTTTTGTTTCAGAGATTTTGGCAAAGAAAGGAGAATCGGCGATCGCTTCTTGGGCTGTTGTTTTTATTTCTTTTAATTCAGTTGGAGTGATTCCGAGACTGTCTAAAGAATTTTCAATTCCTACTTTAATTGCGGCTTTTTCTTCTAAAGTAACTACTCCATCGGCAAAAATAGCTTTGAAATTATCTTTTGCTGTTTGAAGTTCTTCAGCAGTAGGTGGATTATCGATGCTGGTTTGAATTACTTCTTGAAGGTTAGCTAGATTTTCTTTTGTTTCTTGAGAGATAAAAGATTTAGGAGTGTCAAATAGATTGCCTTTCATTTAAAGTCTTTGAAATCTACGCTTTTTATCTAATCACTAAAGCATTAGTCTTCGCATGACCTAAAAGTCCTTAATTAACTGGGACTATAGTCTTTTTTCGATCGGGACTATAGTCCTTATTGAGAAGTCAGAAGTCAGAAAAACGAAATCCGCTTTTAAATTTTAATTATTCATTTTCTAAAATTGTTTTGGCTGAAAGTAAATGCTTTTTATGTTCGGTGCTTACCGTCGGATAAGTTAAACTTAAAGACTTCAAGCGATCGCAAATAATATCGGCAACAACTAAACGAGTAAACCATTTTTTATCTGCCGGAATTATATACCAAGGAGCTGCTGCGGTACTAGTATGATTAAAAAGATCTTCGTAAGCCTCCATATACTCGGGCCAAAATCCTCTTTCTTCGACATCTTTAGTAGAAAATTTCCAGTTTTTTTCCGGGCGATTTATGCGATCTAAAAATCTTTTTTTCTGTTCTTTTTTAGAAACATTGAGAAAAAACTTTAAAATAATAATTCCATTTTCAACTAAATATTTTTCTAAATTATTGATATGTTCGTAGCGACGTTTCCAAATATGTTTGTCTTTAGTTTTGGGGGGTAATTGTTGCCGGGCTAAAATTTCTGGATGCACCCTTACCACCAATACTTCTTCATAATAAGATCGATTGAAAATCCCGATCCTGCCCCTTTCTGGCAATGCTTTTAAATATCGCCACATATAATCGTGATCTAATTCTTTGGCTGATGGGGCTTTAAAACTAAAAACTTGACATCCTTGCGGATTTACCCCAGACATGACATACTTAATGGTACTATCTTTACCCGCAGCATCTAAAGCCTGAAAAATAATTAATAACGCGTAAGTATTTTGAGCGTAAAGAACGTCTTGATATTTTGCTAATCTGCCGATATGTTCTTGCAGTCTGTCCTTGGCTTCGGCTTTATTGAGATAACTATCGGTATATGCTGGATCGTAATCTCGATCGAGCTTGATTTTTTGATTAGGTGAGACAATAAAGCGATCGTATTTCATGACAGTTATTGAAGTTTAAGGAATTGAGATCTCAGAGCTGCTCGAAGAATTGTCGCTCTTTACCCTGCAGCGAACAAAAGAGCGAACTTCGTTCGTTATCTAAAATTTAAGCCAATTCGATCTCAATATCGCCTCAATCTTAAGATTTTTTTGGCGATCGCTTTTAATTATCGACGTGAAACAAACAAATGTTCCTTTAAAAGGTCAGTTTTAACGCTTATGAAGGTATTGCTCGAGTTATCGACTACATTTTCCGTATTATTTTGTGATGCTTGTTGGTATGTTACTAGCAGAAGAGTAGTAATAGCTGCTGCTTTTAAGCGATCCATAAAGCCTTTTTTTATGTAAGACATAATTCTTATTTTTTATAAAGCTCTCTATTAGTCTTTAGTATCTCAAATATCTTTGATTAAATGCGAAATGTTATTCCAGCTTATTAACTGTCATATGTATTTTCGTCAATTTGGCTTCTGTCCCGATTTTTGTTACAATTTGCTACAAAATTGCCAATCTCGGGTATCTGCTTTAAATGAAAACTGCTTTAATTACAGGAGCTTCTTCAGGTATCGGAGAAGCTTTTGCTAAAGAATTAGCCACCAATCAAACCAACTTAATTTTAGTTGCTCGATCGGCCGATCGATTACAAGAAATAGCTTCAAAGCTAACAGAGCAATATTCGGTTACAGTTGATGTAATTCCTGCTGATTTGATCGCCCCTCGAGCCACACAAGAATTGTTCGATAAGATTTCTCAAAAAAATTTACAGGTAGATCTCTTAATTAATAATGCGGGGTACGGCGATTACGGAGAATTCAGTACCAGGGATTTAACCAAGCAAGTAAATATGATTCAACTCAATATTACTGCTTTAGTAGAATTGACTTACTTATTTTTACCTGGGATGAGAGAACGCCGTCAAGGAGGAATTATTAACGTCTCTTCGATCGCTGGTTTTCAACCTTTACCCTATATGTCAGTATATGCCGCAACTAAAGCTTTCGTGCTTCATTTTAGCGAGGCTTTATGGGCAGAAAATAAAGAGCTTGGCATCAATATTTTAGCTCTTTGTCCGGGAGCTACGGAATCTAATTTCGCTAATGTTGCTGAATTTCCTCAAGGATCTTTCGGCAAAGGTGTAAAATTGGCAACTTCTGAAGAGGTTGTTAAAGATGCTTTGGCTGCTTTGGCTAAAAATCAATCTAATATCGTTACTGGTAGCAATACCAACCAAATTATCGTTAATTTACCTCGATTTTTACCTCGAGATTTCCTCGTCAGTTCGATCGAAAAACAATTTAAATTCGATTGATGTCTTCATCGCAACCCAGATCGGGCTACACTCTCCCCGTATTTGCTGCTGCTAGTGCCGTAGCCGCTCTTTTACACTTAAAAGGGCAACCATTAGGAGATAACGTTACTATCGACCTTATCGACCCAGATATTACCGTAAATATCCCGATCGAACAAGTTGCTAAAATTGCTCAAACTCGGGCGATCGCTATTACTCTCAGCGATCCTGGTGACAATCTCGATATTACTCGTCATACTCCGATCTGGGCTGTAGTTAAATTTTTATCTAATTCATCACCACAAAATCAGATAATTGTCAAGGGTGGAGAAGGAATCGGTCGGCAGATCGATCGGCAACCAAGAGCTTCGATTAACAATTATGCTCGATCGCTACTGCATAAAAATCTTAAAAAATATTTGGCTGAAGGCGAACAAATTGAAGTAACGATCGTCTTGCCAGAAGGAAAAAAGTTAGCTAAAAGAACCTCTAACGAAGCTTTTGGCATAGTAGAAGGATTATCTTTAATCGGTACTACTGGCATTTCTCGACCTTTATCCGCTCCCCAACAATTAGAAAATTATCAAGAAGACTTAGCAATAAAAGCAAAACAATTCGATCGCTTAGTATTTTGTATCGGGGAAAATGGTGGGGATTTAGCGGCAAAAATGGGTATAAATCCCGAAAAAATCGTAAAAACTGCCAATTGGATCGGGCCGATGCTAATATCGGCAGCATTAAAAGAAGTTAAAGAGATTCTTTTATTCGGTTATCACGGTAAACTAATTAAACTTGCTGGAGGGATATTTCACACCCACCACCAACTAGCCGACGGAAGAATGGAAATATTTACCGCTCATCTAGCCATTCTAGGATTGTCCGCACCTAAAATACGATCGATTTGGCAAGTCGAAACTACAGAACAAGCATTAGAGATCTTAAAAAAATTAGATCGAGAAGAAAATAGTAACTGGGTAGAAAAATTATATAACTCTCTAGCCACTACAATCGATCGCCGTGCTGGGGAATACATTTACAAACACAGCCAGAAAAAAATCAAAGTAGGTTCTCTCTTATTCGATCGACAACGTCAGATTATCCTTACCAGCCAAAGCGGTCAAGAAATATTAAGACGACTGTGTTAGGATATTCAGAATACGTAATTTTTAAACTTGCAAAATAACTAATTAACCATCCCTTGAGGATAATCAAATAATAAGCCGAAATTATTCAAAAAGATTCTAGCCCAAATTTTAGCTAGAACCACTACCGATCGGGTTCAAACCTAAACTAAAAATGGTCACAACCAAGACAAAAAGTACAATCGATCCTTTAGAGACATCTCCAGAAGATAATCTCACCAACCGCCTGAATCGCCAAAGAATAGTAATATTAGACTTTGGATCGCAATATTCAGAGCTAATTGCCCGGAGAATCAGGGAAACTCAAGTTTACTCCGAAGTAATATCGTATCGTACCACCGCCGAACAAATCAGAGCGATCGCACCAAAAGGAATAATTTTATCTGGAGGCCCGAATTCAGTTTACGATGAAGGCGCGCCCCAATGCGATCGCGAAATCTGGGATCTGGGAATTCCGATTTTAGGAGTTTGCTACGGAATGCAATTAATGGTGCAGCAACTCGGCGGTAAAGTAGAAAGAGCAGAGCGTGCAGAATACGGTAAAGCAGCTTTACACATCGACGATCCTACCGACTTATTGACCAATGTCGAAGATGGCTCGACAATGTGGATGTCTCATGCCGATTCTTGTTTGGAATTACCCGCAAAATTCAAAATTTTAGCCCATACCGATAATACACCCTGCGCCGCGATCGCCGACCACGAAACAAGATTGTTTGGCGTACAATTTCATCCCGAAGTAGTTCATTCGGTTGGGGGATTGGCTTTAATTAGGAATTTTGTTTACCATATTTGCGAGTGCGAACCGACTTGGACGACAGAAGCTTTTGTTGAAGAAGCAATTAGGGAAATCAGAGCCAAAATAGGGGACAAAAGAGTATTATTAGCCCTTTCTGGCGGTGTCGATTCTTCTACTTTAGCCTTTTTACTGCACAGAGCGATCGGCGATCGACTCACTTGTATGTTCATCGATCAAGGTTTCATGCGCAAACGCGAACCAGAAAGATTGATGGAAATATTCGAGCAACAGTTTCACATTCCAGTCGAATATGTCAGTGCTAGAGAGCGTTTTTTAGCTATCTTAGAAGGCGTAACCGATCCAGAAGAAAAGCGTCGTCGCATCGGTCACGAATTTATTAAAGTATTTGAAGAAGAATCTCATCGTTTGGGGCCTTTCGATTATCTCGCTCAAGGTACTTTATATCCAGACGTGATCGAATCGGCAGATACTAATGTAGATCCGAAAACTGGGGAAAGAGTTGCCGTCAAAATTAAAAGCCACCACAACGTCGGTGGTTTGCCGAAAAATCTTCGTTTTAAACTAGTAGAACCGTTACGCAAGCTTTTTAAAGACGAAGTTCGCAAAGTAGCACGCTCTATTAATTTACCAGAAGAAATCGTCCGCCGCCATCCTTTCCCAGGGCCGGGTTTAGCAATTAGAATTATTGGTGAAATTACTCCCGAGCGGCTGAAAATCCTCAGAGATGCTGATTATATCGTTCGCGAAGAAATCCAAAAACAGGGAATGTATCACGATTTTTGGCAAGCTTTTGCAGTCTTAATTCCCGTCCGCAGCGTCGGAGTAATGGGAGATAAACGTACTTATGCCCATCCGATCGTTTTGCGTTTTATCACCAGCGAAGACGGCATGACTGCTGATTGGGCTAAAGTACCCTACGACTTATTAGAAACCATCTCAAATCGCATTGTCAACGAAGTTAGGGGTGTAAATCGAGTCGTTTACGATATTACCTCCAAACCCCCCGGCACGATCGAGTGGGAATGATTTGAGTAGTGAGTAGTGAGTAGGGAGTTTATTACTTGTTATTCGCTACTTCAATTTCTATTGGTGATATCAGAGCGATCTTTATTAAATAACCAACTGGAATCGAAATTTCTATTGCCTCGCAATGAAAGTCTGGTAGTTCACATTAAGAATAATATGATGTTGAGAGTATCGATCGGTTGGCATCGAATCTGGTTCGGCTTCAAAATACTCTAAAGTAAGTAAGTCTGCTGCCATCGGACGCACTAACTTGGTGCTTTTGATTATTGGCTCGCAAGGGTATATATCTTGATATTTAGCCATTTAAAATAGTTAAAAACCCAAATTTTATTTTTCAATTTAATTTCTTTTTTATAATACTCATAAAATGTCCGAACAAATTAGACCCGGAACTTTATATATAGTAGGAACGCCGATCGGTAATTTAGATGATATTACTTTTCGGGCTATAAAAATCTTAAAATCGGTAAATTTAATTGCTGCAGAAGACACCAGACACACTGGCAAACTTTTAAATCATTTTCAAATTAGTACCCCGCAGATCCCTTATCACGAACATAATAAAGCCTCCCGTCACCAAGAATTATTAGATCGTTTGCATAATGGAGAGTCGATCGCTTTAGTTTCCGATGCTGGTATGCCGGGAATTTCCGATCCTGGTTACGAATTGGTAGAATTATGCGTAAAAAATGGACTAAATATTATTCCCATACCTGGGGTTAGTGCTTCTATAACAGCTTTAGCTGCTTCGGGTTTACCTACCGATCGCTTTGTTTTTGAAGGCTTTTTAAGTACTAAAAATAAACTTAGAAACGCTCTTTTAGAAAGATTAAAAACAGAATCGCGCACGATCGTTTTATACGAATCTCCCCACCGTTTGCGAAGAACTTTAGAAGATTTTAAAGAAGTTTTAGGACAAGACAGATCGATCGTCGTAGCGAGGGAATTAACTAAATTATACGAAGAATTTTGGCGCGGAAATATTGCTGGCGCGATCGAATATTTTGGTGGCGATCGACCTCTTAAAGGGGAGTTTACTATTCTCCTTGGCGGTGCAGAAGAATCCCAAATTTCGACAATTTCAGACGAAGAAATAAAAGCCGAATTAAAGAAAATTATGGCCGAAGGAATATCTCGATCGCAAGCTAGTAAAATATTAGCTAATAAAATATCTTTATCCCGTCGTCATATCTATCAATTAGCTTTAGAAATTTAAATAATTAAATCTCGATCGCGATCGAATCTAGAAAAATTTATTTATTTTCTAAAATCTAAGCAATACTATCCAAAGATAATAAGTCAGAAGTTAGTAGAGACGTTACCTTTGTACGGAAGTTAGAAATTTTGAAAATTAGTATTTGTTGTTTAAATTGATTTTGAATAATCTAAAAAATAGAAGGACATATTAATAAATTACAACCAAAAAATAAAAATAAATCAAACCTAAGAATAAGTGAAAAGTTATCTAAAAAAATAGATAATTTATAAACTCTAATAAGCTCACAAAATTAATTATAGTTTAGCATTCGGACAGTTTATCGAAACTCACAAAAGACTTAGCCTAGAACTCAGAAGTTATAAATTACTAGCTTTTGGAAGATTAATTATATTACCAAATAATTTATTTGTTTATTTTTGGTAATTGGTATTTTAATGAGTTATTTATACCGAAAATTAGATTGTTTCATAGAGTTAATATTAGCATAAAAATCGATATAAATAAGCGATCGAAAAGACGTTTTTTGTTATTAATAAATTAAAAATAGAAAAGTAAGACAAAAGAGAGCGTTCTTGTAATGCGATCGTAAAAAAATACTTTTTATGAATTATAGCTATGGGAATAACTATTAAATCCAGATTTAATATGACTTTTTCTGACTTGTCACTTCTAATTACAGAGTTTAAAATAAAATTGTTCAAATTAAAATAAAATTTAGAAAAAAATATGGAAAGTAGTCAGTTACCAGCAGAACAGTCTTTTGCAATTGCAATTGCTTTTTTGATTTTGCTTATGTGGGTATTACCGTTCTTTGCGGGAGTATGGCTTATGATTTCAGGAAACGATCGAAAATCAAAGAAAAATAATTTCAATAATTCGCGATCGAGTCAATTAAAATTCATTGAAAACTACGAATTTAGCGAAGGTTTTAAAACTAAATTTAGTAAAAAGAATCCCTCTTTAAAACTAGAAGAACGAGAAAATGTTTTAACTGCTTTAAAAGATTATTTTTATTTTTGCAATCAAGCTAAACAAACAATGGTATCGATGCCATCCCAAATTGTAGACGATGCCTGGCACGAATTTATACTTTTTACTAGAGAATATCAAGAATTTTGCGATCGAGCTTTTGGGTACTTTCTGCATCATACACCTGCCGAAGCAATGAATGGGGGAACTAACACTCAAGAAGGAATTCGAATAGCTTGGAGATTAGCTTGTACTAAAGAAAAAATTTCATATCAAAATCCCGATCGCCTACCCTTACTTTTTGGGATCGATTCTTTACTAAAAATTAAAGATGGTTTTTACTACGAATTAAATTGTTCGAGTCGGAGTAAGAGTCGATTTCGAAATCTGAATAGTTCTTCTTCCTCTTCTGCTTACTGCGTTACTGATATTGGTTGTGCTGCTAGCTGTGGCGGAAGTTTTAGCAGCGATTGTAATACTTCTGATTCTAACTCCAGTCACGCTGTTAGTAGCGATTCTGGTAGTAGTTGCGGAAGTAGTTGCGGTGGAGGATGTGGAGGGGGTTGCGGTGGAGGCTAATCCCAATTTATGTTTTAAATAAAAAAAAATTAAGTAGGGAGGTTTTATGCTTCTCTATTTTTATTTTTTTCTTCTTCAAGAGTAGGTACTGGATCGTAACCTCCAGGATGGAAAGGATGACAGCGCAAAATCCTTTTTACAGCCAGATAAGTGCCTTTTACAACACCAAAGCGATCGATAGCTTCTAAGGCATATATAGAGCAAGTAGGGCGAAAGCGACAAGAAGGAGGGAATAGAGGAGAAATAAACATCCTGTAACCTTTAATCAGTAAAATTAATATTGTTTTCATTGTTAAAATAAAATTTATTAAATACTAATAACAAAAATTTAGTCGCGATTTTCCTTGAATTACCTATCTTCGTCCATATCCTGGTTAGAATCTGAAATTCCTTTAATACATTCTCTAAGTATAATTCTCCTGTACTTAGGGGTGATTGTGATTGTTGCTGAAACTCTGAGTCGTTTTTTCAACAGAGTCGATGGGGAGTTTACGAGAAAAATAGTTCATATTGGTGCTGGTAATGTTATTCTATTTGCTTGGTGGCTGGACGTGCCAGGCTGGATCGGTATCGGTGCTGCTGCGATCGCCAGTTGTATTGCTTTAATTTCTCTAGTCATTCCCATTTTACCTAGCGTTAATAGTGTCGGCAGAAAAAGTTTAGGTACTTTTTTCTACGCGATCAGTATTGGGGTGTTAATTGCTTTGTTTTGGCATCTCAATGAATACGAATATGCGGCGATCGGAATTTTAATTATGACTTGGGGTGATGGTATGGCTGCTATTATCGGTCAACGTTTTGGCAAACATCACTATCGGGTTTTTGGAATCAAAAAAAGCTGGGAAGGATCTTTTGCGATGGCTTTTTTTAGCTTTTTGGTGACTTTTTTCATTCTCTTGGCAGTTCAGGGGAATATGTGGGAAACTTGGTTAATATCGATCGTTGTCTCTGCAGTTGCCACTAGCTTGGAAGCTTTTTCGGTTTTGGGTATTGATAATCTTACCGTACCTATTGCCAGTGCTGCTTTAGTATTTTTCTGCTCTGAGTTTTTAAAAACCTTTTGAAATGAAAGCGGTCGCTATTTTTTGATTTATAAAGATATACAGTATTATTTATTATAAAAATTTTGGGTTATGTTAAATAAACCCCTACAAAATTTTGTTGGCGGTAAAATAAAAATAGATTTGTATGAAGGTGAGACGATCGAAGTTGAATTGCAAGAACTTTTAGGTGCAGGCAGTTTGGGTCGTGTCTGGAAAACACAAGATCTCTCATCTGGGGAACTTTATATCCTCAAGATCGTTAAAAACTTCGATCCCGACACTACTTTAGCCAAACGCTTTCGACTCGAGGCGGAAGTTGCTATTCCCTCAGAATATATCATTTGCTCCGTAGGATTTCGAGAATGGGACGATCGCACTTATTTAATTTTATTTGAATATTTTGCTGGAGTTTCCCTCAAAGATTATTTAGCCAGACATCATTTAGACATAGAACAAAAAAGAAAAATTTTTCAACAAATTTTAACCGCAGTCGGAGATGCTCACCGTTGCAATGTGATCCACCGCGATCTCAAACCGGCCAATATTTTAGTCGGAGATAACCTCGAAGTAAGAGCGATCGGCTTTGGTATGGCAAAATTTAGAGAACACAATCTTTGTGCAAGAAATCGAGCGATGGTGGGAACTTATCCTTGGATGGCTCCAGAAATTTTAATTCAAGGTGAGAGAATAACCGATGCTAAAGTAGATATCTACGCTTTGGGCCATATTTTCTACGAACTAGCAACTGGTCAGCATTTTTGGGTGCGTAAAGGCTGGGGTCTGAACGGTTTTGAAAAATTTGTTCGAGAATATCTCCAAGTTAGCCCTATGCCCACTGAAGCGATCGATCTGAAGGATTTTCGCGAGGGGTTCTATCCCAACTCGATCGATTTGCTTGCCCGCACGATTAAAATCTCTCCAAAAGAGAGGATCGGCTCGATCGACGAAATTTTGTCCCGCTTGGGTTACAGTTCCTATCAAGCTCCAGCGATCGAAGACCTTCATTTACGCTATCCCTTATTAGTTGTAGAATCGGGCAGTAATAAAGGGGCCAAAACTATGGTTAATGTTAGCCAAGGAAATCGAGTAGTTTTGGGACGCTTCGAGTTGGCTGGAAACGATTTGAGCATTAGTAGAAAACATTTAGAAATCAGTCGCTCGGGCGATCGCTATTTTGTTCGCGATCTAGGCAGTAGAAACGGTACTCTGTTGCGAGGTAACATTCTTACAGCAGAAGATCCGCCAGTAGAAATCAAACACTGCGATCGCATTAAAGTAGGAGATATTTTCTTGAGATTTGTATTTCTGCGTAATTTTTAATTACAAAACCCCACATCAAAGCGGGGTTAAACTATAAAGTGAACTACCATTCTTGAATCAAAGATTACAAGAATAGCTTCCTACCCAAAGGAT
>CAYWIH010000067.1:0-26347 GCA_964458305.1 uncultured bacterium
AAGTAAAACTTCTGTCCGTTACGCTTTAAAATATAACGACGACCGTTGCGATCGATCCGTATTTTTTTACCAGCAATAATTGTATTCAAATTAGATTCGATCGCTATAATTATCTAGCTGAATCTCTATATCTATCGCCAACAAAACAGCCAACTATTTCTCTAGTTTTTTTATCGATAGCTAACCAAATATAATATTCATTACCCTTAGAATTTACAAATGACCATAATCGATCTAATTCAATGGTCAATTTACCTTTTGGTTTGTCTGAAACCTTTATATGACCGAGTACTTATGCTAATTTAATATTAACTAACATAACCTTGCACCCATCTCTAAGATATTCCCAAAACTCTCTTAATTCCTCTCAAATAAATTCTCTAATAAAAGCCGATTTACTAAATATTTTTCAGCTTGAGTAACTATTTTTTTACTATTATTTATAACAAACTGTCGGCGACATTTTTTACATTCTTTCTTATTTTTACCATTGTGGACAGTAGCATTTTTTCTAATTTCATTACTACCACAGCTAGGACAAAAATCTTGTTAGATTGTTAAAGCACCTTTTTAAGAATTAATTGTTAGACAAGCATAGTTGTATATTTCCCCCAGCTCTCAAACTTTTTTTCTGCGTTTCCAACCATAGTGAAAATAAATCTGAGAGAATCTTAGAGGATATTTGTTCGTCTAATTCAGCTTGAATAATCTCTTCTACTAAAATCAGATGAATTCCCCTAGAAGTTTTAATTGGTTTAAGAACTTGGGGTGGTTTGGCAGCAAAGACAACAGCAGAAATTTCTGGTTTTAAATCTTTGCGATTTGCTACTCCCCGATACCCTCTAAGACGACGTAATTCTTTATCCTGAATATATTCACGAGCAACATCGTGAAAACAAACTTCATTTTCGTTAATGGCATAAAAAAGTTCTAGAGCCAGGTCTTCATCTTGTAGGATAATCTCATAAAGAACTACTCCAGAATAATCTAGGTGGCGTTCAAAAAAGTAACGTTCTACTTGATTTGCAAACAAAGAATTGGCTAACTGACGAGTAATAACCTTGGTATAAATTATCCGCTCAAAATCTTCGAATGAGAGCTGATATTTTTCCAGCCATTTCCAAGTATCTTCAGCAGTATCGAGTTGATGGGCCAAACGAAATCGATTGGCTTCTTTTTGAAGTTCTGCTGTATCCACTTCCATTCCTGTAGCTGCAAAAGCTTCAAAAATAATCTTCTCAGTTAAAATCTCTTCTACAATCTCAGGAATTTTAGCAGATAGCTTGACTCGATCGAGTATATCTGCCGATGTTATAGCAATATTTTTTAACATTCTTTGCCTTAATAAAAAATCGATCGTAAATTAGAGTTTTAAACCGTCTTGGCTTAACTTTTTAAACGGGTCGAGAATGAAATCAAAAATCCGACGCTGACGTACGATTATTTCGACAGTTGCCGTATCTCCAGGACGTAAAGGGATACAATCAGAAGATTTCGGCAGGCAACTACGATCTAGTTCCACTTCTATATCGTAAGTAGTCACTTGACCTTGCTGATTTTCGGTGATTTTGGAATTAGGAGATATCTCGACTAATTTACCCGAGATCACGCCGTAATCCTGAAAAGGATAAGCATCGAACTTGATTTTCACGGGCATTTTCTTCTCCAAAGAACCACTTTCGGCAGTCAAAATTTGTCCTCGCAGCACCAGATCTTGTCCGAGGGGAGCAATCTCTGCTATTTTTTCTCCAGGTTGCACTACCTCTCCTGCTGTTTGAATCGGTAAATCAAAAACTATACCATCGATCGGTGCTTTAATGACTCGTTGCTGGAGCTGAAATTTCAAAGATTCGATTTCAGTTTTAGTCCGAGCAATTTCGGTGGTTAGAGTCTTAATTTCTGCCAATAACTTGTTAAGTTGCTTTTCACTTTCTATTAAGGTTATTTGCCCTGAACTTAATACCCTTTGATAGCTGTTTTGTTCCTGCTGCAAGCGAATCCCAGCGGCTTTAATTTCACCAAAAGATTGTTGTAAGCTCTTTTGAGAGCTAGTTTCCTTTTCGCGCTGGCGAGACTTAGCCTGAGATATTTTAAACCTAGCTTCTAAGACTATCTGTTGCTTTTCTTTAACTAATTGTTCTACTTCTTGGAAGCGGTCTTTTGAGATTACACCCTGTTTATAAGCTTCTCGATAACGCTGGTATTTTTCCCGAGCGGCTTTGAGTTGAATTTCTCCTAATTTATAGGCAATTTGACTCGAAGCAACCTCTTGCTTTGTTTGTTCGACTAATGCCTTTTGTTTTTGTTGTTTTAATTTAGAAAGACTTTGGAGAGATTCTAGATTGGCTTTAGCTTCTTGAACTTGCCCTTGCTTTTCCAAAAGTTGGGCTTGATTTTGTTGCTTTTGGGTCTGAATAACCAGCATCAACTGATTTTTCAGTAACTCTAACTGGTAGATTTGATTCTGTTGGCCCTCTAACTTACTTTCCTCTTGGTGAAGTTGAGTATCGATTAATTTTGACTCTAGGGTTAATAAAGTTTCTCCGGCTTTGACTTTCTGGCCTTGTTTGACGTTAATTCTTGCTACCGTACCCAATACTGGCGCATCTAGCTCGCTAATGCGCTCCTTTGGTTCTAGTCTGCCTCTAGCCGTTCCAGTTTCGTCAATCTGAGATAGCATAGCCCAAGGTAAGGTAATGCCTAGAAAAACAACTGTCAGATAGACCAATCCCCGCGTCCATGCCTGTGGTAAAGTATCTAATAATTCTTTCGTAGCGTAAGACCAATCATCTGCAGTTTCGGTCAATGGTGGCGAACTGTTATGTTCTGATACTTGCAACATTTCTAGGCTAGACAAGCTTTGATTGTTTGATTCGCGACCGTTGCGAATATGGCCGTTATTAGAGTTAATTTTATTGCTCATAGCACTATTGTATCGAATTGAAATTTACTAGAGTTATTGACATCTCCCTTGCTTTAAACGCTGCTGCGATGAATCGATCGTCGTTTACTGTCTTCGGTATAATTGCTGTTGATTGAGATAGTAGTAATGTCCTCTTTTAGCCATCAACTCCTCGTGGGTACCTCTTTCAATTAATAAACCTCGATCTAAAACCAGAATTAAATCTGCTTGGCGAACGGTAGAAAGACGATGGGCGATTACGATCGCAGTTCTTGTTTTGAGGATGGTATTGAGATTATTTTGAATGATTCTTTCTGACTCGGCATCCAAATGAGAAGTCGCCTCATCGAAAATTAATAGCTGAGAATTTCCTAGCAAAGCCCGAGCGATCGCTATCCTTTGTCTCTGTCCGCCAGATAGCATCCCGCCCCCTTCTCCAATCTGAGTTTCGTAACCCATCGGCAATTTTTGAATGAATTCATCAGCACCGGCTAGTCTTGCTGCTGTTAAGATTTCTGTTAAAGTTGCTTCTCGATGTCCCAAGCTAATATTTTCGCGAATTGTGCCTCCAAATAGAAAGGTATCTTGGTCTACTATGCCAATTTGCTGTCGCAACGATCGCAGCGAAATATTCTTGATATCTTGCCCGTCGATCGATATCTTTCCTTCCGTCGGCAGATAAAGTCCTAAAACTAGTTTGGAAATAGTAGTTTTTCCCGAACCGCTTCGTCCTACTAATGCTACTGTTTGTCCTGGCTCGATCTCAAAAGTCAGATTTTCAAGAATGTTAACGGTGCTTTCTGAATGGTAGCGAAAAGTTACTCCCTCGAATTTAATCCGACCTTTGAGTTTTCCTAAAGGTTGACGATTTTGATGTTGTAAATCTTCTTCCGGCTCGTAATCTAACAAGTCATCGATCCTTTCGATTGCGATCGCCAATTCTTGCAACTGATTCCAGACTACTGTCAGTCTTTGGAAAGGCCCGATTACATTGCCTACAAGCATATTAAAAGCAACTAATTGACCGATGGTTAGTTGATTGTCAATTACTAAAGAAGCTCCAAACCACAGCAATCCCGTACTAGCAAGAGCTTGAATCGTACCGCTAGCAATTTGAAGCCGATTGCTAATTATTTGTCCTGAAAAATTAGTTTCGATCTTTTTATTTAATAGTTCTTCCCAATGCCAGCGCACGGTCTGCTCGACAGCAGTAGACTTGATGGTGCGGATGCCAGAAATTGCTTCGATTAAATAACTGTTCTCGGTTGCATGAGCGTTAAATATGTCCTGAGAAATACGCCGTAAAAAAGGGGTTGCTGTTGCCGCCAGTAAGATATAAGGCGGCGCGATAGCTATTGCTAATAGTGCCATTTTCCAGCTATACCAGAACATCAATCCCACGTAAACAAAAATCGTGAGCAAATCTAGCACGATAGCTAGAGCTTCCCCAGTGATGAACCTCTGAATCTTTTTATTTTCCTGAACTCGCGATAATATATCTCCTACATAACGAGACTCAAAAAAACCTAGGGGTAGTCGCATGGTATGGCGAATAAATCCGACTACTAGGGCTACATTGACCTTGTTCCCCATATGGTCGAGGAGATATTGTCGCAAACCAGTCATGGCTACGCGGAACAAACTAAAAATCAACAAGCCCAGACCTACTGCTGTTAAAGTTAGCTCCGATCGCTGTACTACAACTCTGTCTAAAATTATTTGAGTAAATATTGGTGTAATTAAACCAAATATTTGAATCAACACAGAAGCAATAAATACCTCTAACATCACTAACTTGTGAGGTTTGATTAATTCAAAAAATTGCCAGAAACGCGTATTCTCTTCTCGAGCATCTTTTAATCTTGCTGTGGGTCGGAGTAGCAATGCATAACCAGTCCACCCTGCTAAAAATTCTTGATGAGAGATCGTTTTTTGTCCGATCGCTGGATCGGCAATAATTACCTCTTTGCTAGTAATTTTGTAAAGGACAATATAGTGCTTTCCTTCCCAGTGAACGATCGCAGGCAGTTGTTGTCGCGCTAATTGAGCAAAATTAGCTTTTACCGGGCGAGTAGCTAAGCCAATACTCTCTGCTGCAACACACAGCCCTCGCAAGGATGCTCCATTAAGATTTACATTAGCAGCATCCCGCAAGCGATTTACGCTAAAACGCTTGCCCCAGTAACGACCTATCATGACCAAACAAGCCGCACCGCAGTCAGCAACACTCTGTTGAGCAAAAAAGGGATAGCGTCGAGAGATTTGCTGCCAGATATGAGTTATTTTTTGGCTCGGAGAAGGAAAATAAGCTTGGTTAATCTTATTTTGCTCTTTGGACAATTCTGGAGTAACTGCCTCTTTGAGGGTTTGGAACTCTTTTGCTGAGGCGGAAACTGGATCGGAATGGGACTCGCCTGATAGGGAATCGAATTTTTTTGCTTGACGATAAAAATGGTCTTGGATTGAGGGATATTTTTTAACTAGGGCAAACAATAATTCTGGAGGAAAATAGCCGATTTTTACATTTATAGAAGCTCTGGCAGAGTAAGGTTTAAAGTTAGCTTCTGGAAAAAAAGTACATTCTCCAAAGCAGTCCCCCGCTTTGAGAGTAGTAATTAAATCTCCGTTGCTATCTATTAGTCTGACTTTTCCCTCGAGAATTAAGTGAAGTCCGGCTTCGGATTTTGTAGTTTGCCAAAATAGACCTAATTTGGGTTGGATAAATTTGATTTTTTTAAAACAATTGGAAAATTCTGATTTTGAAAGATGATGCCCCAATATCTCCTTCAATTTTTCCCGGACGATCGATTTAACAGGAGTATTGATAAGCATTATTATATGTTATTTTAATTATTGGCAGTTTCAAGAAATTTAATTCTTGAAACTACCGTATTATCATATTGGATTCGGTAAAGATAGTCCCGCTTTGGTTTTAGGAATAATACTTTTGTGCTTTTCCCCTGCGATCGGGTTTTCTAAAATGGTCTTTAAAGGGATGAAAAGATCTATTACTATCCTGAAACTAGCGGAACTTCCGCTCTATTCCTCTTAGGAGAACAATAGTTCTACCTGTTGTACTTGAAGTGCTTGCTGATATTGAATACTTCCGACCGGCAGTGCGCCACTGTCTAGAAGGTCAAGAAAATGGTCTCCCAGTGCAGTCGGATCGCCGTTAGCATCTACAAAACCAAATTGCACTAAACCTAGATATTGGGGAGCCTGTGTCGCTATCGTTCCTCCGTGAATACCTTCTAACTCGCTGTTGCTGAGATCTACTAGGTTGTTATTTTCTTGCGTGTTTACTAAATCGTTAATTTGGATCTGATGGTTTACATTCATTTTTGTTTCTTGGTTCATTTTGATATTTATATAGATGGATTTGTAACTTCACTTTAAAATGAAGTTATTAATATTTTCATATAAAATTTTTAATATAATCGATTATTTTATTTTTATTTTAAAATAGACCTCTTGGATAATTATTTTGCGCTATAATAACTTATTTATTTAATTGATTTTTATAGTTAATGAATTATAAGAGTGGAGAGTCTCTGACAAAATAACAATTTAAAAGACGCTTTGGTTTAGATAAAAAAAACTTACAAGCTAATGCTGGAGATAGTAAAGAAAATTTTTGAGAGGGAACACCAACCCCCTAAACCTCGAAAACGAGGGCAACGTTGGAAATTAGTTTTTCAAGATCGAATTTTAGTAACGCTAGAATATTGGCGTGAATATCGCACTTACTTCCAAATTTGGGACAAATTTTGGCGTTTCCTCTTACTTTGCACCAAAGCGATCGCCAAGAAATATCAAGCCTTAAGCGCACTACAAGCAGACTTCAATCCCCCGATCGGCTATAAAGTTAAATTTGAGTTCAATTATTTGGGAATTGTCCGATCTATTTAAAAAACTTCAATACATATTCAATACTATAGTTAGATTGATGCCAACAATCTATCAACAAGAAACTTTTGAAATGATTTTTCTAAATGAACTTGAAGTTGTAAAAAGATTTTCCGGGATTTCACTCCACACAGATCGTTTGACAAAGATGCAACGCCGATAAATCATGGAAACAAAATCGAGTTTTTAATAGTCATCAATATCGTACATTATACAAATATTGTTCAATGGCTAATATTAATGGAGACAATTTTAACAACTTTTTAGTCGGCGGTTTTGGAAATGACTCTATTTCTGGCTTTGATGGGAACGATACTCTCGACGGTAACGGAGTTACTTTTAATAATAACGAACTAGATACTTTAACTGGCGGTTTAGGTTCAGATACTTTTGTTTTAGGAGATTTAATTGACGCTTATTATCTAGATTCTTTTGGTTTCGGAGAAAATAGCTATGCAACAATTACTGATTTTTTTGCTGTAGAGGGAGATAGAATTGAAGTATTTGGAAATAGAGCAGATTATCAGTTAGAACCTTTTCAAGGTGGAATAGACATACTTTATCAAGGAGATTTAATCGCTTATGTCGAAAATACTACTGATGTCAATCTAAATAGGGATTTTATATTTCTCTCCAATTCAACAGGAGATATTCTAATAGACCCTGCTCAATATTTAGCTTCTAATCCCGATTTAATCTTGAGTTTCAACACTCAGCCTTACCAGCAAGCTTTAGATAGTGCTACTGCGCATTACATCGTAAACGGTTATTTTGAAGGGAGACCTTTAGATACCTTCAACGCAAATTCTTACTTAAATAATAATCCCGATTTAGTTGCCCCATTGGGTAACGATTTCAATGCTGCTACCCAACACTTTATTGAATTCGGATATTTTGAAGGGCGAATATTCGTTTGACACTCGCGCGCTAAATCAAAGATTTTAACGCACGATTCTTGACTCATCGACTCTTGGCTAGATACACCCTAAAATGTATCCCCGCTAGACCGTCTCTGCAAGCATTTTATGTTAAAGACCACGATATGCCCTACCGCCGACTTTTTGTAATTAACGATGAAACAATTAATTTACTCACCCAGGCTCGTAATAAACTTTTACGCTTCCAACGAGTTATCTGAGACTTCTGGTTACAACCCATGTTTATTTTGTTTTCTAGGTTCGGTACTCAGTCCAGCAATCTCAGCTTGTGTCGAGTACCTTAGTATTGTACAACGCTTGAAACCCTTATTATATAAAGATTGCGTGAATACCAATTTAACTATTTGCAACAAAATTCCTGTCTGCGATTCATCTCCCGCTAACCCTTCGGGTTTAGTCGGGAGTCCTCTCGCAGTTGAGAGATAGCAATAGTAAACCTTTTCTTCGTGTAAATTTTTCGTTGACGCAATCGAGATATCTTGAACTACTCAATCGCTAATTAAACCTTCGATCGCAAAGTAGCTGTAAAAGCGGTCAATCAAGATAGCCTGGAAAATAAATTTATCGGTATGCAACAAGATTTATCGCTGAACCAAGGCTGTCTTGATTTAGAAACCCTCGCGGAATGAACGTAACAAGCCTGTTATATCAATTCCGATAAAATAATCCTGGTAGATCGATCGATGTCCAAATTTTTCAGTGTTGAATCATGTTTGCAAATAGAAGATTTACAACAAAAGTATCGACAAAGTTTAGATCCTGTAGCTAGATCCCACTACCAAATAATTTGGCTTTTGGCGCAAGGAAAGAAAGTAAAAGAGGAGCAGAAGTAACCAGTTATATTTTTTCTCAATCAGAATTGGTTAAGGGCTTAACTAACTATTATTGGTGGTCACAAACTTAGTCAATTTATTTATGAGCGATCGATCGGAATTCATATAATACCTACACGATCGATCTTGATTCGATCGAAAGAAAACAGAGTCAAGCTTACTTTGTTTTTAAACCTGACATCGAACTTTTAAAACAAGCAATATCTTCTAAGTAGTTTTTAAGCTACTTCGAGATGAACTGGAACTACACCATAACCGATTAATTGCGCCGGAATATTTCGCAAAACAGGCCACTGTAAAAAAGATGGTTGTTTGAATTGCCGATCGGGATCTAAAGCTTTAGCAATAATTTGCTTTTGCACTAAAGTTTGAAATGTTTGAATTGCTCGTGTCGGTAATTCTCTTTGTCGCTGTATTTGTGCGAGATCTGGCAACCAAACTCGACCTGCTTTTAAGGAAGGAGTGAGTATATTCGCCGCTACTACTGCGTCTTGGATCGCATAATTAATGCCGACTCCACCCACTGGTGACATGGTATGGGCCGCATCGCCGATCGCCAACAAACCAGGCCGATACCATTTAGTCAGTCGATCGGAATTAACTGCTAAAAATGCTATTTGACTCCATTTTTCTAAACAATTTACCCTCTCTCCTAATTCCGGTAAAAGATCGCCGATCGCTATTCTCAATGCTTCTATTCCTTCACTACGGACTCGATCGTAACTGCCTTTGAAGATCAGATAGCCTAGTTGTAGGGATTCTTTGCGATCGATAACTATCCCCATATGACTGCTTTTAATCCGGGCTTTGAGTCCTCCTTCTAACCAGCGATCGTCTTCTCGAATGCGGGGAAGGGAAAACCATAAAACATCCATTGGTGGGGATGTGGAGATGCTTTGCAGGCCTGCTTTTTCTCTGAGATGGGAAAAGCGTCCGTTGGCTGCTACTGTTAGTATTGCTCGGATTTCTTGCCACTCGCTATCTTTTTTATAGCGTACTCCGACAATTTCACCGTTTTCTTCTACTAAGTCGCGAACGTTTGCCCCCATTATTAGTTTAAAGTTGGGGTATTGTTTTGCTTCTTCGACTACTGTTTCTAAAAACTTGACTTGAGGCAAGATCGTAATATAAGGATATTTTGTTTCTAATTGGCTTAAATCGACCAATGGAATCGCTTTTTCTTCTGTCTCGAAAAATCCTCGATCGAGTTTGGAATGGGGCATTGCTAACAAGCGATCGGCTAATCCCAATTCTTCCATTATTTCCATTATTGCCGGATGCAGGGTATCGCCTCGAAAATTGCGATCGAAGTCTTTATGTGCTTCTAATAAGGTTACTTCTATCCCCTGACGGGCTAGCAATAAGGCTAATACTGTTCCGGCCGGGCCGCCGCCTACAATCGCGCAAGTTGTTTTATTCATGTTATCTTTTCATACTAAACGGTACAGTTTTATAATAGGCAAAAAAATATAGAACGGCTTGGGATTTAAAGAAAAGTTAACATTAAATCTGGCGATCGACTCAGAAGTCAGAAGTCTGTTAAAAAAAAACAAAAGTACCGATATACCTCGAAAAAAGAGGATTACAAAGAAAAGAAAAGAAAGCAAATCATAAAAATATCGATCGTGAAAAATAAAACGTTAATTAGTCCCCAGGAATTGATGGCGATGCAAAAGGCATCAATGCCTTTAGTTATTATCGACACTCGCGAGCCTGACGATTATGCATTAGAACATATTCCCGAAGCAATTAACATCCGGGAAATTTTTACATATCTTTTAGATAGTTCTTCACCCGAAGCATTGGAAAAATTACAACAAGATTTTGTGAGATTGTTAGGTGCTGCTGGTTTATCGGGAGAAGAAACAGCGATTATTTATGAAGATGCGTTAAATAAAGGCTACGGACAATCTTGTCGGGGCTACTTTTTACTAGAATACTTAGGTTATCCAAAAATATCGATCCTACACGGGGGATATCAAGCCTGGAAAGAGGCTAATTTACCGATTACTACAGAAATACCGACAACAACCCTCAAGTCTTTTCCGCTGCAGGTAAACGAGCAAATAATGGTCACCAAAGAGCAAATGTTAGAGTCTTTAGAAGATCCTAATATTGTTAAGTTAGACGTGCGCGATCGGGATGAATGGATCGGGGTTAGTTCTTCTCCTTATGGCAAAGATTTTTGTCCTCGTAAAGGAAGGATACCGGGTGCTGTGTGGATCGAATGGTATCGAATGATGCGATCGGATTCTCAAATACCGATGTTTCGATCGCCTGATGAGATTTTAAAAATTTGTGCAGAAGTAGGCATTAAACCAGAGCAAACTATTTATATTTATTGTTTTAAAGGATCGAGGGCTGCTAATACGATGGTTGCTCTTAAAGAAGCTGGTTTTAAAGATGTCAGGAACTATTATAGTTCTTGGAATGATTGGTCTAGAGATCCCGAAATGCCGATCGAAACTGGAACTCCAGATCCGAAAAGAATGGCAGCTGAAGTTTAAATTTATAGCAACTTTTAACTTCTAAATATCGATCGCGTTTTGCTTTAATTTTTTAAGCTCAATAATGCTGCCAAACCGAATGAAATAATAATAATGCCTGAAATTTTGTTAATTAAAGATAATTTAGCGGAATCGAGTTTTTGACCGAAGAAATTAACCGCACTACTGAGAATTAACCACCAGCTAGCAGAGCCTAGAAATACGCCTAAAACTAATATTGAGGCTAAAGTATAATCTCCTGCTGTATTTACCAATCCCAATCCGGCGAAAATAGCTGTAAAAGAAACAATTGTTTTAAAGTCCTTTTAATACATAAAACTCCGATCGTCCCGACCGGAGCAGCAATAGAAATGCCAATTACAAACCCTCTTAAAACAAGATCGAAATGCATTTTTATGTCGAGCGATCGCCTTTTAATTTCTCAATTTCTTGGTCGATTAAATCTTGTTCGGTAGTGTAAGTAATATCTTCTGAAGAGATTACTTTTTGAGCGGCGAATTGACGGGCATAATCGATTTTTTGGCTGATTTTATTGTCGGGTCTATCTAGTTCGATCGCTCTTTGTTTTCTGAGATAATTGCGTTTTTCGAGCTTGCCATTTTTCCATTGAACGAAGAAATAACGAACTAAAGGAACTGTTAAAAATGCGATGCCGTATCCCAACAAAATCCAATAAATAGAATTAACAAAAGCTACTAATCCGCCTATTTGTGCGGCAATATCTCCTTGTAAAAGACTGCCTAAAACTAGAGCCAAAATAAAATTAGCAGCACCTAAAGCGATCGCGCCGAGAATTTGACCGCTACTAGCATTAGAAAAATGCCACAGTTTTTCTTGTAAATAAGGATCTAAAGATTGTTTTTCTTGCTGGTTAGCCGTTACTTGCAAATCGGGAAAATAATAGATTAATTCGCCTTCTGGCGATACTTCAGGATAACCGTTAAAACGAGCTAAAACGGGAATGATATAATCTTCTTCTTCTTTACTTACCCGATCGATTTCATCGAAATAGGGGGCGATTTGTTCGGCTATAACTGCACCGTCATTAGTGCGAATTACCGAGCCTATTTCTTGCCAGCGTCTTTCTTCTAAATTGTAATTGGGATTGCCATCGCCAAATAAAAAGGAATACACTGCTTCGAGAAAATTCATTTTATTTTCTCTTTTTTCGCTGCGGGAAATTGAGGTATTTTGTCTTTCGTAATAATTGCGTTCGTAACCCGGACTAAACAACCAAAAAATATCGGGACTCCAGAAATAAGGGAAGAAAAAGAAGCCGCCCCCGGAACTTCTACTATCATTATTATTGCTGTCGCGGTTGGAACTTATTGCAATCACAATTACAGCGATCGCTACCATCATAATTAAAATCGAAGCGATTAATAAAATGCCAAAAGAAATCCGAATTATATAAAAGATAATTTTCCAAATTTTTTCCCAAGTTTCTTGTAATTGCAATCGCAAGTATTTATTACGTAAAATAGTGCGAAAATTGTTAGGAAATAAATAGACAATTTCTCCTGTTTCTGTAACTTGCAAGTTTCCACCAGCATCCGAGGCGAGTGCTAAGAGTCCTTGTTGCGCTGTATTAATTTCTAATCCCGCATTCGAAGCTACATCACCCACAGTAACGCGGTAATCTAATTGTTCTACAGACTTGATGATGAGAGGATTTGGGGTCATTGACCTATAGAGAATCGATGTTTTTCTTCTTCCAGTATAAAATTTTTACTAGCCTTTTTCGCGACATTTGTCAAGAAATAATCTTAATTTAAACAATTACTCTTTTTGAGAATTGGTATAAAGTAATCTCGATCGAAACAAGCAGCCCAAACCAAATTAGTTTAATTCTAGTAATATTTTTTAGAAAAGATCTTGGTGGTATTAATCCGATCGAGAAATACTTTTTAGTAGTTGAAAATTAATTAATCTGGGATTTAAAATTACGCAAACGCAGGGCATTTGTCACCACAGAAACGGAACTAAATGCCATCGCAGCCCCGGCAATAATCGGATTTAGCAACCAGCCAAAAAGAGGATAAAGAATGCCAGCAGCAATGGGAATGCCAGCAGTATTATAAACAAAAGCAAAAAAGAGATTTTGACGAATATTTTTCATCGTTGCTTTGCTCAATTCAATCGCAGTGACAATAGTGCGTAGATCGCCAGAAATTAGGGTAATATCGCTAGCGGCGATCGCAACATCAGTCCCAGTACCGATCGCAATTCCTACATCTGCTCGTGCTAGTGCTGGTGCGTCGTTAATACCATCTCCTACCATAGCAACTATTTGGTTTCTTTTTTGTAATTCTTTTACTATCGATGCTTTTTCTTCTGGTTTAACTTCGGCAAAAACTTTACTTATACCGACTTCGCGGGCGATCGCGTTGGCAGTTTGTTGGTTGTCTCCCGTCAACATCACCACCTCTATTTTCATGCGTTTTAAAGCCCTAATAGCTTCTGGTGAGGAGAGTTTTATCGGATCGGCAATTGCTATTACTCCTGCAATTTTGCCATCGACTGCGATCGCTGCGGTGGTTTTAGCTTCTTTTTCCCATTTTTGACGTTCTCGAGCGAATATTTTCGGATCGATACCCAAATTATCCATCCATCTAGAAGTACCAATTTGAATTAAGCGATCGCCGACAATACCTTTTACTCCCATCCCCGCGACTGCTTCAAAGTCTTTTACTTCAGCAAAAGGATGTTTTACTCCCCGATCTTCAGCATAATTAACAATAGCTTCAGCTAGAGGATGTTCGGAATTACTTTCTATTGCTGCGACTAAACTTAATAATTCAATTTCTCGATCGCGATCGGCAATATAATCGGTGACGCTGGGTTTACCTTGGGTGATAGTTCCGGTTTTATCTAAAACGATAGTTTCAATTTTATGGGCTAATTCCAAACTGTCACCACCTTTAATTAAAATACCGTTTTCCGCGCCTATTCCAGTACCGACCATAATTGAAGTGGGAGTAGCCAAACCTAAAGCACAAGGACAGGCAATAATTAAGACGCTGACTGTAGTTATCGTGGCTAAGGTAAGGTTGCCAGTAAAATTAAACCAAATAATGAAAGTAAAAATTGCGATCGCAATGACTCCAGGTACGAACCATCCAGTGACTCGATCGGCTATTTTTTGAATGGGTGCAATACTAGCTTGAGCGTCTCTGACTAATTTTACTATTTGCGCCAGTACGGTATCTTTACCGACGCGTTTGGCAATCAATTTAAAACTGCCAGTTTTGTTAATTGTCGCGCCAATTACTTCATCTCTGGCTTGTTTCTTGACGGGAATGGCTTCGCCTGTCACCATAGATTCGTCTACTGTAGAAGAACCACTAATTATCTCTCCATCTACGGGAATTTTTTCCCCAGGACGTACTAAAATAAGATCGCCAACTTTTACTTGGGCGATCGGAATGTCGATCTCTTCTTCGTTGCGAATGACTCGCGCTGTTTTGGCTTGCAGTCCGATTAATTTACTAATAGCTTCAGTGGTTTTAGTTTTGGCACGACTTTCCAGCAACCTCCCCAGTAGAATTAAAGTAATAATTACCACCGCAGCTTCATAATAAACTGCCGATCGCAGACCTTGACTTAAGAAAAAATCTGGATAAAAAGTTGCTGCTAAAGAATATAAATATGCCGCACCAGTTCCCAAAGCGACTAAAGTATTCATATCCGCAGTACGATGTTTGCAACTTTCGATCGCACCGACAAAAAAAGATTTACCGCACCAAAACATCACTGGAGTACTTAAAACTAACTGCACCCAAGCATTATGCAGCCATCCAGGTATTAAAGGTATGTTTAATCCTGTCATTGCAGGTAACGAACCCACTACCAATAATACAGAAATAACTCCCCCGAACAATACTTTACGCTGCAGTTTTTTTGCTTCGCTATCTTCTTCTTGTTTAAAATCCAATTCTTCGATCTTTTCGGCACTATAACCCGCATCGGCTACAGCTTTTTGAATTTTTTCTAGATCGACGATCTGCCGATCGTACTCAACCATACTTGTTTCGATCGCAAAGTTAACGCTACATTTTTTAACACCGGGAACATTTTTAATTACGGTTTCGATTTTATTAGCACAAGCAGCGCAACTCATGCCTTTTAATTTTAAATTGACTTTTTCCATTGCTATCGATCGCTCTTTTATCTTCGATCGCAGGATAAAATCTCTACTCAGCTATAGAGTCAATATTATTTAATAAAAATTTACTTATCTGAAATATCGCTAATAATTCCATCTATACGCAACAATTTCCCTGAATTGTTATAAACCAAATAACGGCGATCGAAAAGCCAGCGTATTTCCCCTTGAGGTCGTAAAATCCGATATTCTAGATTTATGCTAGGTTTAGCTTCAAGATCGGCAAAAGAGCGATCGACAAAATCGCGATCTTCTCGATGAATGACTTCTAACCAAAGTTTGGGGCGATCGAAAAATTCATTTAAAGGTCGATCGTAAATAGCTTCTGCTGCTGGGTTGAGATAGATTATTGTTTTCGTATCTGGATCTATAGATATTACTACTTCAACAAGAGAATTAAGAATACTTTCTAATTTTTCTAGATTTTCTTTGGCCGACATTTCAGCTTGAATGCGATTGATAATTTCTTGTTGCAATTCTGTGGTGCGCTGTTGAACTTTTCTTTCGAGAAACGAGTTAAGCTGCTTAATTTTTGCTTCAGCAGCAACTAAGGCTAGTTGATGGTTGATGCGAGCTAAAGTCTCGGGAATTTGAAATGGTTTGCTAATATAATCTGCCCCTCCGACATCGAAAGCTTTGACTTTATCGAAAACATCATCGAGCGCACTCAAAAAAATTATCGGAATGTGTTGAGTTAGGCGATCGGCTTTGAGTCTTTCACAAATCGAGTAACCGTCGAGATCTGGTAATTTAATATCGAGTAAGATTAAATCTCGATTGTAGGCCCGAACTCCTTTTAAAGCCATAGATCCCGTTTTAGCGCAGCGAACTTGATAACCCCTTTCTTGAAGAGTAGTTGAAAGCAAACTGAGATTATCGGGTAGATCGTCTACGATCAAGATTTTTTTTTCTAAGATGTTATTTAATTGGTCGTCGAGAAAATATGGCAAGTTATTCATTTTGGAAGGAACTTTAGCTTATATAGCTCCAGAGCAAACGGGCAGAATAAATAGAGCGATCGACTATCGCAGCGATTATTATTCTCTAGGAGCAACTTTTTATCAATTACTAACAAATCGATCGCTTTTTTCTGTTTCAGAGCCGCTAGAAATAATTTACAATCATTTAGCGAATATTCCCGAACCACCTCATTTAATAGATCCAAAAATTCCCGTTCCGATTTCCAATATAGTCATGAAATTGCGGGCAAAAATGCCGGAAGATAGATATCAAACGAGCTGGGGAATTAAAGCAGATTTAGAAAAATGTTTGCAACAATTAGAAGAAAATCAAACTATTTTAGATTTTTCAATTGGCGATCGAGATATTTCACCTAATTTACAAATCTCGCAAAAATTATATGGTAGAGAAACAGAAAAAAAAGAAATCTTAGCATCATTTAAAAGAGTAGCAAAACCGAAAAAAGCTCCTCAACAAGCTTCGATCGAAATAGTATTAGTTTCTGGCTGTCCTGGAATCGGAAAATCAGCATTAATTAAAGAAATATTTCAAGAAATTACCAGACAAAAAAGCTATTTTATAGCCGGAAAATTTGAGTAATATCAGCGCGAAATTCCTTATTCTGCTCTAGCTTTAGCTTTAGATAGATTCTGCGAACAACTATTAACTGAAACCGATGCCCAGCTAAATAAGTTGCGCCAAAAATTGTTAGATATATTAGGAGAAAATATTGGCATTATTATAGATTTTATTCCTCGTTTGAAACCGGCGATCGGCAAGATCGTAAAACCGCCAGAATTACCAGCAAACGAACACAAAAATCGCTTTAATTTCGTCTTGAAACAATTTATTAAAATATTCAGCCAAAAGGATCGACCTCTAGTTATATTTTTAGACGATCTACAATGGAGCGATAGCGCATCTTTAGAACTAATCCAACAATTAGCAACCAAGACTGAAGATTTATATTTACTAATAATTGGTGCGTATCGAGATAATGAAATTACTCCCGCTCATCCTTTAAGTTTAACCTTAGAAAATATCGAGCGATCGGGTATATATTTAAGTAAAATAAAGCTGCTTCCCCTAGAACTCAATTACATTAATCAATTATTGGCAGATTCTTTAAGTTTAGAACTAAATAAAACCCTCGATTTAGCTAAATTAATTAAAGCAAAAACTGGCGGTAATCCTTTTTTTGTTAATGAATTTTTACAAGCATTAGAGCGCGATCGCTTGCTTAAATTCGATCGAGAAAAACAAACTTGGCAATGGTCTAACAAAGAAATTAAAAGTAGAGATATTACTGAAAACGTAATCGAATTGATGATAAATAAAATTCAACTACTAGATTATCCTGCGCAACAATTATTGCACTTTGCCGCTTGTCTGGGCAATCAGTTCGACTTGAAAACTCTAGCGATCGTAACGCAAAATTCACCGCAAACAACAGCTTTATTATTACATTTTGCTTTAGAACTTAATTTAATTTATCCTTTAAATAACTTGTATAAGTCAATTGAATTGGGAATTGATTTATCCCCAGAATGTAATGTTAAATATAAATTTGCTCACGATCGCATTCAAGAAGCAGCATATACTTTAAACTCCGCAAGTAATAGAGAGAAAAATCACTGGCAAATCGGACAGTTTTTATTAAAAAATACTTTAAAAACAGAATTAAAAATCTTCGAGATCGTCAATCAGTTAAATTTAGGAATTAAATTAGCTAAATCTCAAAGAGAAAAATACGCGATCGCCTCAAAATTATGCCCCAAGAGTGGATCGAACGACTCTATCAACTCGCTTGTCAACTCGATCGAGACTCCATTTTTAATTTAATCGCACAAATTCCCCCCGAAGAAGCTACCCTAGCAAAAGCACTCTCAGATTTAGTATCTGACTTTAACTTCGAAGAAATTATCGACCTAACTCAATTAGATTAATTTTAAACTAACCCAAACAACGAATCGCCTCTAACAAACCCTTAGCTTTATTGAGAGTTTCTTGATATTCTTTTTCTGGATCGGAATCGGCCACTATTCCAGCACCAGCTTGCACCGAAACCAAATGTTTGTTATCCCCTTGAGGGCGAACTATCATCGTGCGGATAGTTATAGCACTATTTAACTGACCTTCAAAGTCGTAATAACCGTACACTCCCGAATAAGGGCCGCGTCGTTCTGGCTCTAATTCATTTATAATTTCCATAGCTCTAATTTTCGGCGCGCCGCTTACAGTTCCGGCCGGAAAACAAGCCTTTAATAAATCCCAAGCCGTTTTATCTGGCTCTAACTCGCCGATCGCATTACTGACAATGTGCATCACGTGAGAATAACGCTCGATCGTCATCAATTCGTCGACAGTAACGCTACCCTTAGTACAAACTCGACCCAAATCGTTACGACCCAGATCCACTAACATAACGTGTTCGGCAACTTCTTTAGGATCTTGTAATAATTCTTTAGCTAAAGCATCGTCCTCAGCATTAGTTTTGCCTCTCGGTCTAGTTCCGGCGATCGGGCGTACTGTTGCCTTAATTTTGCCGTCACCGAGGCGATCGGCCCTGACCATGACTTCCGGTGAAGAACCGATAATTTGCCAGTCTTTAAACTGATAATAAGCCATGTAGGGAGAAGGATTGATCGGACGTAAAGAGCGATATAAATCGAAAGGATTGCCAGTGTAAGATGTGGATAAACGCTGAGATAAAACTACTTGAAATATATCCCCAGCCCGAATATATTCTTTGGCTTTAACTACGTTTTCGCAGAATTTTGCTCGAGGGGTATTGCTGGTGTAATCTTGTTGTTTTTGCAAATCTCTACGTTCGATCGCTTCTGGAGAGATCCAAGCTAGAGGTTTAGCTTCTATTGGCAGAGGTAATTGTAATTTTAATACTAGTTGAGTAACTCGATCGCAAGCTTGTTGGTAGGCTGCTTTGAGATCTGAATTATTTTTAACATCCCCGTAGGCGATCGCCCAAATTTTCTGCTTGACGCGATCGAACACTATTTGATTGTCTGCTTGCATCCAAATCCCATCGGGCAAATCGCGATCGCCTGCCGGATTGACCGGAACTACAGGCTCGATCCATTTTATCAATTCGTAGCCCCAAAAACCGAACAACCCGCCTATTCCTGGAGGTAATTGGGGTAATTGTACCGGACGAATTGGCTCGATACATTGCGATACGATCTCGAAAGGATTGCCTTGAAAATATTTTACCGAACCATCGCGAAAAGTTTGCGTGATTCGATCGCCTTTTGCTTCTAAAATCCAAAGCGGATCGCAACCCAAATAACTGTATCGTCCTAATTTCTCTCCCCCTTCTACCGACTCTAACAAAAAATTATAAGGCTGGCCGCCACAAACTTTATACCAAGCCGAAACTGGGGTTTCTAAATCTGCGGGCCATTCTTGATAAACAGGGATAAAATTGCCCTGTTTTGCCAGGGCAGAAAATTGAGAAAAATCGGGAACTATCATTTTTTTGGATTGCGATCTGAGGTAGTCGATTATCCCTTATTTAAAATTAAAAATGCCTGCTTAAAAATTAAGATAATTTTGCATTTTTAATTTCGGGCGTTCCCATCGTTAATTAAACGACCAATTAAACTTCGTAAGGTTGTTTGCCAGAGAACTTAATAGTTGCTGGTTCTGGGTTTTTACCGATACTTCTGTCAATTTTGCCGTTGAAGGGACGACCTTCGTTAACTTTTTCTGGGAAGACACCATCTGCTGGGTGCAGATATTGGATTTCACCGCTAGGATAAATACGGTAAATTTTATAATCTTCCATTCTGGGCTTAAATTTAGTTCTTAACTGAGTTCCTAAAGCCAAGCACTGTTCTTTGCGAGCAAAATAAAGGAGATTTTCCCCTTCATTCATGATTGCTGCGCCACCGGTAGGCATTTCAAATACTTGTTCTGTGCTGCTAGTCCAAGTGATAGCATATTTCTCTTCTGTTTCAGCAGCAGTTAACAAACCTCCAGTGCTGCCACCGAATTTAGGGGTTTTGCCTTTTAGTTCTTCGGCCATAATTTTACTTTTTTTAGTTTTGGTATATGGAAATTCGATCGATCCGTGAAGATCGGGCAAATATTACCTTACTCCACTGTGGCTATATTATCTTGCCCTCATACCCCTCTGGTGGCAATATCAAGAACTGTAACAGTTTGTTATCTTTCAACTTTTAGTTTTTTTGCGTTTCTTGCCAGTAGTTGGTTTGTGTCCGTTAGAATTTATTGGAGTTGGGGGTAATTTGCCGTTGCTATAGGACTTTTTAGTTTCGATTATTTCCTGAAAAACGGGGACGGTAAAATAAAACTTGCTGCCGCTATTTTTGCCCGAGGATTCTGCCCAAATCGTTCCACCCCAACCATTGACAATTTGTCGACAAATAGCCAAACCTAACCCCGTTCCGCCGACGCTACGACGTAAAGCACCTTCTTCTTGATAGAAGCGATCGAACACTTTTTCTAAGCGATCGGGTTCGATGCCTTTACCGTTGTCAGTCACTGTAATTAATAAGTCTCGATCGATATTTCTAGAGGGATTTGTTTTGTTTTGTGCCTCTACTTCTATGACGACTTTGCCTGCGGAACTGGTAAATTTACAAGAATTATCGATCAGTTTTGTAATTACTTCGGTGAGCCATTCCCCATCTGCTAGGGCCAGGGGAATTTCTTCGGGAATGCGATCGTTTATTTGGGGTATTTCTCTATCTCGATTGCGGGCCCGAACGTTGCTGATAGCGAGGTTAACGCATTCAAAAATCGATACTGGTTCGGGATGCCATTGAATCGTACCGCTTTCTAGCCGAGAAAGGGTGAGAAAGTCTTGCACTAATTTTCGCATTCTTTCGGCATCTTTTAAGGCAGTATTCAGCATTACCTGGCGCAATTCTGGGGACATATCCGGTTCTTGGGCCAGACTTTCGAGACAGACTTGAATCGTCGATAGGGGAGTGCGTAATTCGTGTCCGGTAATAGCTACTAAGTTCGATCGAGTGCGATCGAGTGCTTCTAGTTGTTGGTTTAGTTCTTCGAGATGAGCGTATGCTTCTGCTTGGATCAGGGCTACTCCTACTTGAGTAGCGATCGCATCTACTAAAGCAATATCTCTTTCTTTCCATTTCAATGGTGCAGAACTACAATGATGCAATTCCATCATCCCGAGCAATTTTCCTTGATATAGTATGGGAACTAGCAGCCAGGATAGTATCGAACATTTTTTGACTATCTTCGCAAGAGATTCTTCTTCTCCTTGAAGGCGCGGTTCTTTTGCCGTATCGTTTATACTTAATACTTCTCTAAGTTCTACTACTTCTTGAAAGAGGGGGTTCTTTTTGAGCGGCCATTTTTCGTGCAGTAAGGAGAGGTCGATCTTATTTGAGTTTAAAAATTCGTGTTCGATCGTAGCTTCTGCATCGTTTGCTTTACAACGATAAACTATACAGCGACAGACTCCTAGTTCTTCTCCTATTTTTTGTACTGCTATTTCTAAAATTGATTCGGGATTGAGACTTCTTGCGATCGCGGTGATTATCGAGTTAATTATTCTTTCTCTATGTTCTTTATCTGCTAAGAATTTATTAGCTTTGAGTAGTTTGTATTGACCTGCTTGGAGGTAAGCTATCAATCTTTGTACGAAAGGATCGGGATTGTTCTCGAAAGAGATGATTTTACTAGCAGATGCTTCTTCTGCTAAATAAATTTTTTTGGTTTTAGCAATTTTTTCTGCTAGTTCCGGTCGATATACTAAAATTCGCTCTAATAATATTTCTGCTGCTTTTTTGGTTACTTCGCGATCGAACGTCCAAATTCCTTCAAATCTGCGACTGTTATCTGCTATCGTATTTTCTCCGGTTGATTTTTTTTCCCTGCAAATCAAACAGCTCGAGTATTTTTCTCCTATCACTACCAAATGCCATTCTTCGACCAAACCGTCATCTGGCGCAAATGCTACTTTTTCATATAAATTAGTGCCGCTTTTAAAGTCTGTTTCTGGCGATGCCAAGACAAATACTCGATCGCTTTTTTTTGCTATGCGCTCGTAGCGATGAGCTTCTTGCTTGTAGAAACGTTCTTTTTGAAAGCTTGCAATTACTAACGGTGCTTTTTCGTCCATCCCAGCTAAGACTAAGTCTTCTATCGCGTGAGATAGAGCTATTAAAGACGACTTGAAATATAATTGCGGTCGCCATTCGGGTATTTTTTGCAACAATAGATCTACTACAGAAGTAGGGATGCTCCTCGACATATCATTTTATTTATCTTTTTAGCTCGCTCCACAAGACCGAGCAATCGTCGATCTTTAAATTTTTTTAGTCTACTAACATCCTACAGCAATTTTTTCTAAATGCCCGACCCTTCTTCAATTTCGCCCCGCTCGACTGTTAATTTTAATTAATTCGATCGGGTTTTTTTTAGATTGTTTACTATAATATATATTTTTTAAAATCTTAGGATCTTTTTTTCTATTGCCTTTTACAAAAGTTATACAAGAAGTTTATAAAAATTATTTAACTAAGAATAAAAAAAATCTCCGAACACTTTTGCTTAATGTTATAGCTTAGCTCGAGCGATCGGTAAGATATAAAGTATTATCTTAAAAACATTTTTTAATCGTAAAAAAGCGATCGCAAAATACAACGATCGCCTTGAAAAAGAGCGATTAAATATCGTCAGGAATGACCCATTTTGGCGGTTCAGTTAATTTTTTACGTCTAGCTATTTCGGCCATTTCTAACATTTTATCGAGGGAAGTATCTTCAATAAATTTAGAAGCTTCTCCGGCATATTCGCGATGAGGACATTTATCCCCTAAAATACAGCCATTGACACATGCTTCAGCACAATTAACGGTAGATTCCATAGTAAACTAATCTTTATCGGTGTTCTCTTTAAAAAATTGTAATATTTTACCTAAATAAATCGATCGCAATGGGATAAAAAGCAGCAAAATCAGCAAATAATGAACAAAAAAAAGGGCAATTCGCCAAAAAAAAGCCAACAACCTCTAAAACGTTTAATTAAATATGGCGATCGCTATCGCGTTACAATTTGGCAAGCAATAATTTGCTCCATTCTTAATAAAATATTCGATTTAGCCCCTCCAGTTTTAATTGGTGCTGCGGTAGATGTAGTCGTAAAACAGCAAGACTCTTTTATTGCTAATTTGGGGATAACAGACATCTTTCAACAACTTTTGTTTCTCTGTTTCCTATCTCTGATAGTATGGGGCTTAGAATCGATTTTTCAGTATGCTTACGAAAGATTGTGGCGCAACTTAGCCCAAAATATTCAAAACGATCTCCGAATAGATGCTTATTCTCACTTACAAAATTTAGAATTGGCTTATTTTGAAGAAAGAAGTACGGGATCTTTACTAGCTATTCTCAACGACGATATCAATCAATTAGAAAGATTTCTAGATGTTGGGGCCAATGAAATACTTCAAGTTAGCACTACAGTAGTCCTCATCGGGGGTGCTTTTATTATTGCTACTCCCAACATAGCTTGGATGACTTTAGTACCCATACCTTTCATTTTATGGGGTTCTCTGACATTTCAAAAATTGTTAGCCCCTCGTTATGCTGATGTCAGAGAAAAAGTAAGCAGACTTAACGATCGCCTTTCAAATAATCTCAGTGGCATTACTACTATTAAAAGTTTTACCACCGAAGCTTATGAAATTGACAGATTGAAACTAGAAAGCGAAGCATATCGTAAGAGTAACCAAAAAGCGATCGCTTTTAGTGCTGCTTTCGTTCCTTTAATTCGGATTGTAATTTTAATCGGATTTACTGGTATCTTACTTTATGGAGGTATGCAAGCAGTAGAAGGAACTTTAGCTGTAGGTACTTATAGCGTTTTAGTTTTTATTACCCAAAGGTTGTTATGGCCTTTAACTCGTCTCGGACAGACTTTAGACTTGTATCAAAGGGCGATGGCTTCGACTAATCGGGTAATGAATTTATTGGATACTCCGATCGCAATTCATCCGGGAAATATTAGTTTACCTTTAAATGAGATCGAAGGGGAAATTAATTTAAACGATGTTACTTTTGCTTACGGCGATCGCAAACCAATAATCGAAAATCTCTCTTTAAATATTCCCAAAGGAAAAACTATTGCTATTGTCGGATCTACCGGATCTGGTAAAAGTACGATCGTAAAATTGTTGTTGCGACTCTACGAATTACAATCGGGTAGTATTACTTTAGATGGCAAGGATATTAAGGATATTTTCTTAAGCGATCTGCGTCGGGCGATCGGTTGGGTAAGTCAGGATGTCTATTTATTTCACGGTACTGTCAAAGAAAATATTGCTTATGGCAATCCCGATGCTGGTTCAAAAAGTGTTATCATGGCTGCTAAACTAGCTGAAGCTCACGATTTTATTATCGATTTACCCCAAGGATACGATACCATTGTTGGAGAGCGGGGTCAAAAATTATCCGGCGGACAAAGGCAAAGACTGGCGATCGCTCGGGCTATTTTAAAAGATCCGCCAATTTTGATTTTAGATGAAGCAACTTCGGCAGTTGATAATGAAACAGAAGCCGCTATTGCTAGATCTTTGGTAACTATTACTAAAAATCGAACGACGATCGCGATCGCCCATCGTCTTTCTACTATTCGCGATGCAGATTGTATTTATGTCCTCGAAAAAGGTCGTATAGTCGAGTCTGGAAAACACGAAGAATTGCTAGAAATACGAGGAATTTATGCTAGTCTTTGGCAAGTACAAACTGGCGGAAAGTTAGCGGATATTAATTAATTTACTTTTTGCTCGAGGTATTTTTGAACGGCGCGGATAATATCTTCAAATTCGACTGGTTTAGTCATAAAACCAGTAGCCCCAACCATTTTTGCTCTGGCTTTGTCAATTATGCCACTATGACCTGTTAACATCACTATCGGGGTTTCTTTTAATTCTGGCACTCTTCTAAGTTGAGAACAAATTTCGTAGCCGTTAATTACTGGCATATCAATATCGAGGAAGATAAGATGGGGATTTTGTTCGATAACTCGAGCCACGGCATTTAAATTATCATTAATAGCAAGGAATCTATAACCAGCTTTTTCGACGATCCTTCCGAGTAATTTACTCATCGCTGGGCGATCGTCAATGCTGATAATTAAAGGACTATTAGGATTTACTTTTCGCGAAGCTATTTTTGGCTTGTTGGCAACTATTTGTTTTACCGGCCCGTTAATATCTTTAATTTCAATAAATTGTATGATTCCTTGATGTAAATAAGGAATAAAATAAGCAGCTAATTGAAATATATCTTTTTTCATTAAATAAGCTAGATCTCGTAAAGTTTTTTTACCGTCTAGCAATCTGACTAAATTTTGATAACTTTTTTCGGGAACTATTTGCGCGAGGGCTTCTGGTTTAGTTATTATTGGTGCTAGATTTGGCGACCAAAATCCCAATCCTTTTTTTACCCAGGCCGACCAAGCATTACGACTTTGTGCGATCGCTTCTTCGTTATTAACCAAGGCGATCGGTTTTCTTAACATCGCGCTTAAAGATTGGCAAACTTTGATTGAAGTGGCACTGTAGGATAAGCTTTGATAAGCTTCTTGTTGGAGAATATCGAACAGAGTTTCTTGAATGCGATTTTTAATTAGTTCGATCGCTTGTTCTCGTTCGATGTTTTTTTGTTGTACGTATATGGCTAGCATTTGATAGGTAATGCTATCCCAATCTTCATCTTGTTCTATTTCTAGATGATATTTTTTAATTTCTGGACAATATTTAGCTATATTTCTGCGCCAAGACTTGTTAGGATGTACCCCTCCATCACCCCAAATAAGTCGCCCCAAACACAGGTAAATCTTCCAGATAAATCCTTTGGATGATGTGACGTTTAAAACTCCGCTAAACTGTTCTTGTTGAAATTTTGCCAGTTTCTGAGTTAATTCCGTATTCACTTCTTGGTTCTGGAGATTTAATCCATTGCTGGGCATATTTTGTATAGCGTTCATAATAATATAGCTCTTCTATTATTTCAGCAGATAATATATCTAACTCCGCATCTTTCTAAAGCTATTTCGATTTAGAGTTAAGATTTCCAATTTTATTATGTTCGTATCTCGATCTTATCAGTATCCGCTAA
>CAYWIH010000068.1:0-26266 GCA_964458305.1 uncultured bacterium
CGCGATCGCCGAAAATGATTATAAAATAATTGACCAACTTTACGATGCACTCTTGCCAACATCTTTGTTAAAGCCGGATAAACGATCGAGTAGAAGCTTTTGCAAATGGTAAGATACAGGTTAGTTTGCTGCACTAAGCTATCGGATCTAATTTCTATAAAACAATAAGAATCTTTTATCTTGTATATTTTTTATGATGAGAAAATTTTTTTTGTGGCTTGCGATCGCTCTTTTTTTGATTTTATCTTTTTCGGTTCGCCCGGTAGAAGCCAGGCCAGTTCCAACGGAGACAATGTTATTGTGTTTTTCCGGTGGTAGAGAAATTGCCAGAAAAACCGTTATCGCCGGCCCTTTTGCCGATGAATACAAATTCGGTCATGAAGTTAGAGTAATAGACGAAGGAGGCGAACATAATTTTAATTTTTCAGGTGGGTTGTGCATCATCGATCTCGGTGAGGCAACTTTTAAACGTCGGCAACCTCCTTTAAGCGATCGACTGAGTTGTTATTCTGGAAGGTATCGTATTGTCGATTTTGAAATATATGGTTTAGAAACTACTATTGACGAATATCTTGAAGGAAGAACTTTTTTAGGTATGGCTAGAGGAAATCATTTAAATTCTGATTCTCTGCATCAATATTTAATTTTTGGTGGGGCTGCTTGTATTGGTGAAGAGACTACCTAAACGAGTCCCCCCAGCTCGTGCGATCCGCGCCTTAAATGTAGAGATCGGCAGAATCGATCGCTTAAATAATCGAGGTATGTGATGAACAATTCAGTTAAATTTTGGGACAAAATAGCAGAAGACTATTCTAAACAACCGATTACTGACGAAGCAGCTTATCAGAAAAAACTGCAAGTTACCAGAGAATACTTTAAGCCAGACATGGAAGTGCTGGAGTTCGGCTGTGGTACAGGATCTACCGCGATCGCTCACGCACCTTACGTCAAACATATTCAGGCAATAGATTTCTCGTCGGAAATGATTGAAATTGCCCGAAGTAAAGCGATCGCAAACAAAATCGAAAATGTCACCTTTGAACGATTAACTATCGATGAATTAAGTGTTAAAGATTGCAGCTTGGATGTGGTGCTAGGACTCAATGTTTTGCACTTACTTGAAAACAAGGAAGAAGCGATCGCCAAAGTTTACAAGATGCTCAAACCAGGCGGAATTTTCGTTACCAGTACCGTGTGTTTGGGAGATACAATGAATTGGTTTAAGCTTATCGCGCCGATTGGAATATTTTTGGGTGTGATGCCGTTAGTTAAAGTTTTTACCACGAAAGAATTGGAAAACAGTTTGACCGATGCTGGTTTTACAATTGACTACCATTGGCAACCGAGCAAAAGCACGAGCAAAGGACTGTTTAAATTTAAAGGTGTTTTTATTGTAGCGAAGAAGGGAATACCAAGCTCGAACAACTAAAATTGCTCCCAAGTTTTAGTATTTTAGAACCAATTTTTTCGCAAAAAAACACTCACTACTTCCTACTCTAAAAACTTCCGTCTTTAACCATCACTGTCCTAACATTTGTAACTTATAAAGACTGGCATACAAACCGTCTGTTTCTAATAATTGTTCGTGAGTACCCGATTCAATTAATTCGCCTTTTTTAAGCACTAAAATGCGATCGACATTGCGAATAGTAGAAAGTCGGTGGGCGATAATAATAGCGGTGCGATTTTCTAAAATCCGGTCTAAAGCTTCTTGAATTAAAGCTTCAGTTGCCACATCTAAATTAGCCGTTGCTTCGTCTAAAACTAAGATTTTCGGATTTCTAATTGCAACCCGAGCGAATGCGATCAGCTGTTTTTGTCCCCCAGATAAATTAGTGCCGCGCTCTCTTAATTGAGTGTCGTATCCTTGGGGTAATTGTGCGATAAAGCGATCGATATTGGTTAATTTAGCCGATTTTTCGATCTCTTCAAAAGGATAGTTTTCTCCTAATGTTATATTTCGTTTTAAATCTCCAGCAAAGAGGAAACTTTCTTGTAAAATTACACCGATATAACGTCTGAGATCTGTTTGCGGTATGTCGCGAATATCGATACCGTCGATAGTAATTTTGCCTTTACTGGGATCGTACAGACGACATAACAAACGAATAATCGAACTTTTACCCGCACCAGTAGGGCCGACTAAAGCGACTTTTTCACCTGGTTTTATCGTAAAATCGAGGTTTTTTAAGACATATTCGTTTTCTTTATAAGCAAACCAAACATTTTCAAAACGAATTTCCCCGCTAGTTGCGATATCGGAATTATTTAATTGTTTTGTATTGCGATCTTTAACTTCGATCGGCACGTTCATTAATTCATCTATTCTTTCGATCGCCGTAAAACCAGCTTGAAAGACAGTAAATTTATTAGCCAATTGTTGGACTGGGTTAAACAAGCGTTGAGCGTAGAGAATAAAAGTAGTAAAAGTTCCGATCGCAATTGTTTCGTTCAAAATAAAGATGCTACCCAACCACAATACTCCAGCGATCGCCACCAAAGAGATCCATTCTAAAGTTGCCGAAACTGCCGAGTCGTGGAAAATTGTTTTATCGATCGCCAGACGATAGCGATCGTTAAGTACTCGAAACATTTCGGAATTGTATTTTTGGCGGCGAAATATCTGCACTATATTAATTCCGGCCAGATTTTCCTGTAACATCGAATTCAGCTTGGAAAGTTCTTCTCTAGCTCGGTAATTCGCTTTACGATATTGTTGTTGAAAATAAATAATTAAAGCCGTTACTGGGATCAACATCGACAATAACATTAATGCTAGTTGCCACTGTTGAACGAATACAGCCGTCAACATGACTAAAATATAGACAAAATCGCTGACAATACCGATCGCTCCGGTTGCAAACACATCTCCTAAAGCTTCGACATCGCTAGTTATTCGGGTGACTAATTTTCCGACTGGAGTGCGATCGAAAAATGCTGTAGACAAAGAGGTAAGATGAACGAAGAGGTCTTCTCGCAAACCTGCTGTAATTTTTTGACCTAATTTTTGAACTAAAAATCCTTGAATGGAAACGAAGATTAATCTAACGGCGATCGTGAAGATTAATAAGCCGATCAGTAAATTTAGACCCCCAGAGAGGGAAAAACCTTTCAGAACACCCCAGACTTCTTCTTTTCGGATCAGAGATATTGCTTGTCCGACAATTAAAGGTTGAATAGCTCCGGCGATCGATAAAGGAATTAAGAGAATTAGAGAAGTGTAAAGTAAATTGCGGTGCAGACGAGCGTAGGGCAACAATTTTAATAATAATCGCCAGTCGCTTTTATTACTTTTTTGTTTGAATTGTTTTAAAGTCGGGGAATAGCTCATTTTATTGATTATAATTTATTGGCAAAGATTTTGTATCTTCGTTTAGATAAGCACGATCGCCTCATCAATTCTTGCCACTAACAAGCTATCAAAAAATCTAATTAAACTGGGAATCTTTTAGTGAGAAAATAAAGATAAGTCTTAAAATATTTATAATCTGGTAAAAAAAAAGAGTGAATCAAAGTATAATTTTAAGTTTAGATAATGTCACCAAAACCTTTTCGCCAAAAAATCCTCCTGCAGTTAATGGAGTGAGTTTAGATCTGTATCGAGGTGATATTCTCGGAATGTTAGGGCCTTCTGGTTGCGGGAAAACAACCCTATTGCGAACGATCGCCGGATTTGAGAAACCTAATTCAGGAACGATAACTATAGCCGATCGAGTCGTAGCGGGGCCCGGAATTTGGATTCCGCCAGAACGTCGTAATATAGGCATGGTATTTCAAGATTATGCCCTCTTTCCCCATCTCAATGTCTTCGAAAATATTGCTTTTGGTTTGCGTCATGCTCTCAAAAAAGCACCGAACCAGATAAAAAAAAGGGTCGCAGAAGTATTAGAATTAGTAGGCTTAGCAGAATATACAACTCGCTATCCTCACGAACTATCTGGAGGACAACAACAAAGAGTTGCCTTAGCTCGCGCTTTAGCTCCCACTCCCGATATAGTATTATTAGACGAGCCTTTAAGCAATTTAGACGTACAAGTACGCTTGCGACTGCGGGAAGAACTCCATAAAATCCTTAAAGCAGCAGGGACTTCCGCTATTTTCGTTACCCACGATCACGAAGAAGCACTATCCCTATCCGATCGCATTGCCGCAATTCAAAACGGCGTTCTCAAACAATATTGTACTCCCCAAGAACTTTATCGCGAACCTACTTGCAGGTTTGTAGCCGAATTTGTCACCCAAGCTAACTTTATCCCCGCTAAGTTTCAAGATCGAGTTTGGCAAACAGAATTAGGCAATTTTAGCCTCGATCGGGTGCTTAAAATAGAAAATTCTGCTAACAATATCGTCAATGCCGATTTAATGGTGCGTCAAGAAGAACTGATCCTCGAACCAGAAGATAACGGTAATGCAGTCGTCTGCGGACATCAATTTCTCGGTCGCGAACATCTTTACTATTTACAAACCCCTTCAGGAAAAGAATTGATCGCTAGAACCACAAGCGATCGCATCCTACCATTAGGGACTAAAGTTAAAGTATCGATCGCCACTCCTACTTTAAGATTATTTCCAGATTGTGCTTAGCTTCGGGGGTTTATAAGTCAAGCATTCAAAACTGAGAAGATTGAAAATTAAAAGAACAAATATAATATTGTTTTTCTCTAAACTGCTAATACCTCCAAGCTTCCCACTCCGGTTTAATTCTTGTTGCAACTCAACCCCAATCGAGAAATTATGGAAAACCTTGAAATCTATTTTAATTTAGCTCCTCAAGATTTAGAAATTAATCGTAAAACTCGTTACGATGGTGGGGGTTTTAGTGTTTCTATCAACGATTTTGCTCCCGAAGATATTTCTCTACTAATTCAAGTTTATCAATCTGTTAAAAGTATTTACGACCTTTGGTTGTATATGGGGGAGAATCCAAATTACCAGCTCCTGCGCTCTCAACTCGACCAATTTTGTACTAGAGATTTTATTCTCAAAGCCCGATCGATTGGAGCAGCTACTAATCGCCGAGATAATTCTGCGTTCGAGTTACGCAAGGCTTGTCACGATCTCAATAGTGGGGCCCTCAATGCCCTAGTCGGTTACACTAAACTAATTTCTCGTTTACCTGAAGACGATCGATTGGTGCGTAAAGCCGTTTTCTTAGCTCGAGACCATGCCAAGATGATGCGTAATATTATTTTGGATCTCGATCGGCTTACCAGAGAAGCTGATGAAAGTCTTAAATTACATCGCATCAGCGAGTTTGTCAGTAAATGGAATGAATTAGTAGTTGAGATCGATTCTAAAGAGATTAAAATTGTCGCTGAATCTGATTTTGATTGCTATATTACCAATCGCTGTCTCGAAAGTTCCGCTATCGATCGAATTTTATATAACTATATTAATAATGCAATGCATTATTGTGCCGGAGAATCGGTCTATCTCAATGCGATCGCTGTTAATAACTTGTTAAGCCGTTGGACGATCGAAAATGAAATTACAGAAACTCAAAGTGCTTGGTTGCAAGAAAATTTAAGCGATCGACTGCTCGAGTTGTTTGAGTTTGGCTATACTCGTGATGGTCGCGGAATTGGCTTATCTAATTGTCGAGATTTAATTGCTGCCAGCTTTGGTATATCTCCAGAGCTAGCAATCGAAAAGAAATATTTAGGAGCAGCAGTACATAATAATATTTATTATGCTTGGTTTCACTGGCCTATTTATTTGGAAAAGGATGAGTTTGAACCAATTTGCAGTTGCTAATTAAGATCGATCCTATTAAGCCGATCGAGATTTAGCAATTCTTAGGCTCAAAAATATTACCGGAATAATTCCTACCAAAACTATAGCTAAGGCCGGGGCTGCTGCTTCAATTAATCTTTCGTCGGAAGCATATTGATAAACTCTGATTGCCAGGGTATCGAAATTAAAAGGACGAATTACCAAAGTAGCCGGAAGTTCCTTCATAACATCGACAAAAACTAACATTGCAGAGGTTAACATTCCTCCCCACATCAGAGGAATATGAACTTTCATTAACGTTTGACCGCTACCGTAACCCAAACTCCGAGCAGCATCGTCCAAATTAGGTTTAATACCGTTAAGACTCGATTGGATCGCACCGAAAGCAACCGCTAAAAAGCGAACTAAATAAGCAAAAACTAAAGCCGCGATCGTCCCGCTCAATAATAAGCCCGTCGAGATGCCAAAATTAGCCTTCATCCAACTGTTGAGAGCATTATCGAAGGTACCGATCGGAATTAATACCCCCACGGCAATTACCGATCCTGGAATAGCATAACCCATTCCCGCAATATTAGTTGAGAGCTTCATGGCTAAGTTCTGATTCAATCTTTTACCGTAAGCCATGATTAAAGAAAATACTATCGCGATCGCTGCTGTAATCGTCGCTAAAATTAAACTATGGCGCGCCAGTTCCCAAAATCGATCGTTTAAAGTTGTTTCGGCATTGTCGATCGTCAGTTTTAGTAAATAAGCCCCGGGGATTAAAAAGCCGAAAGCTAAGGGGATAAAACAAGCAATTCCGGCGAGAATACTTCGCACAGTTCCTAGTTTGTATCTTTGATTTGGTTTTTGGGGACTAGTATTTTTATAATATTTAGCTTGGCGACGCGACCACAATTCTAATGAAAGTAAAAGAAAGATAAATAACATTAAAATACCCGCTAGTTGGGCTGCAGCCAATCTATTATTCATGCCAAACCAAGTGCGATAGATACCCGTTGTAAAGGTGTTGACCCCGAAATATTCTACCGTTCCGAAGTCGTTGAGGGTTTCCATCATTACTAAAGCTAAACCCGCCATAATTCCCGGTCTGGCTAAAGGTAATGCTACCGTAAAAAAGCTCCGCCAAGGGCCGCAACCTAGAGATCTGCTAGCTTCTAAAGTGCATACCGACTGTTCTAAAAAAGCTAGTCTGGCCAGCAAATAAACATAAGGATATAATACTAAACCCATCATCGCGATCGCGCCCCAAATATTGCGAATGCTGGGAAACCAATAATCTTGCAAACTGCTCCAGCCAAATATTTCTCGCAACCAAGTTTGTACCGGCCCGAAATATTCCAGCATATTGGTGTAAGTATAGGCTAGTAAATAGGCTGGGGCTGCTAGAGGCAATAATAAAGCCCATTCAAAGATTTTACTGCCAGGAAAGCTACAAGCCGTTACTAACCATGCCGTCCCCACGCCGACAATCAAAACCACACAACTTACCCCAATTGTCAAGATTGAAGAATTGATAATATAATCTTGTAAAACCGTAGCAGCTAAATGTTGCCAAATATCGCCAGAAGGGGCGAAAATACTGCTTAAAACCGTTAAAATAGGTGTTGATATTAAAATAGCAATAATTATTATTAACCCAGTCCACCAAGCATCCAATCTTAATAAATGGCTTGGTTTCGATCGAGCTTTTTTTTCTTTCATACTACAAAAAGATTTTTTTTGAAGCATTCGCGCTTGTTAACAATATTCTCCAACAGCATAAAATATAATCGAGTTTATTGCTATTTATTCTCTTTAATTTTATATTAGGTAAGAACAATTTAATAGAAATAATTACTAATTAAGCGAGCATCAACTCGATCGGATTCGTTTTTATTTTCTTTGCCAGCCAAGGAATGAAAACTTGGTTTAATTTAGTTCGGCTAATTTTAGGAAGATCGAGATCGATCGAGGATTCAGTCCGAAAAACTTTTTCAGCTTATTGAGAAAACTTCTCCAAACTCCAGAGGTATAGTTAGCAAAAAAATGAGAAAAATTTCTAGAAGAATATTCCTCGCAACAGGTACGGCAGCATTAGCAGTAGCTTGCGGCCAGCAAAATCAAACAACAGAAACAGTAAAAGAACGTGGAGAGATCAACCTTTATTCTTCCCGTCATTACAACACAGATAATAAATTATATGAAAATTTCACTAAAAGTACTGGAATTAAAGTAAATTTAGTCGAAGCAAAAGCAGATCAATTAATAGAAAGAATTCAAAGCGAAGGAGAAAATTCCCCAGCAGATGTATTAATTACAGTAGATGCGGGCCGTCTCTGGCGAGCAACCGAAGCAGGAATATTAGAGCCGATCGAATCACAAATATTAACAGAAAGAGTTCCGGCATATTTAAGAGATCCAGAAAATCGTTGGTTTAGCTTCAGCAAACGGCTGCGGGTAATTATGTATAACAAAGAACGCATCAACCCCAGTCAATTATCAACTTACGAAGATCTCGCCTCGTCTAAATGGCGCGGAAAAATTATCGTGCGATCGTCTAATAGTATTTACAGTCAGTCTTTAGTCGCTTCTTTGATCGAAGCCAACGGTTTGGAAGAGACTCAAAAATGGTGTCAGGGTTTTGTAGCTAACTTTGCTCGTCCTCCCCAAGGAAACGATCGGGCCCAAATTGAAGGAGTAGCAGCAGGAGTAGGAGATCTCGGCCTGGCAAATACCTACTATTTACCTCGTTACGGTAGAGACCAAGATCCGGCTAAAAATGCTATTTTTGATGCCGTTGGCGTATTCTTTCCCAATCAAAACGGACGGGGTGCTCACGTAAACGTTAGTGGTGGTGGTGTCGTCAAAACAGCCCCAAATAAAGCAGGAGCAATTAAGTTTTTAGAATATTTAACCGGAAAAGAAGCGCAAGAGTTTTTCGCCCTCGGTAACGACGAGTACCCAGTAGTTGCAGGAACTGAGATCGATACTTATCTTCAAGGTTTTGGCGAGTTTAAAGAAGATAATATTAACGTCGCTGAATATGGTGCTAAATTAGCCGAAGCAGTTAAAGTTATGGATCGAGCTGGCTGGAAATAATTTTAAATCAACAACTAATTCGCGGATCTAAAACAACTTAAATCAGATCTGCGATTAAATTAAACAATACAATCGAAAACTTCTATATCGAATCATTTAAGCCACAAACTTCCAAATCTAGATTTTTAATAGATCGAGTCCGATCGAACTAGAAATTAATCAATTTTTTCCCATTGATGAATATTCCAGGTTCTCGAGTCCCAAGCTGTTAAATTAACTCCTTTTAAGTTATTATTAACTCCGACTACCCTAGCGCGATGAATTAAAGGGATCGTAGCTACATCGCTAATTAATTTGTCATTTAAGGTAATTAATAGTTGCGTTCTTGTTTGAGGATCTAGTTCTACAGAACTTTGCTGCCAAAGTCGATCGTAATCTCGATCGCAATAACGAGAATAATTAGTACCGCTCCAGTTATTAAATTTTTGCGTAATTTCCCCACAAGTCATCATTTTCATGTAGTAAGTAATTTCAATATTTTATTATTGTCAGTTCTTTCTACATTTTTTTGTTCTGAATTACAAGCAGTTAGCGCGATCGAACATGACAAAACTAATAAATAATTACTAATTTTTTTCAACTCAACAAAATATTTTCTCCTGAAGTAGATTAAGAAAATAGTACTGCAATTTGTGTTCTCTAAATTTTTAAATCGATCGGTTTTCTAAAGGTCTAATTTTAGTCGTTTTTTTCAATAAGTAATTACTCATTTTTTCGATCGACGCTCGATTTTATGGTATATTTGCTGAACGATAAGTTAATTATTAGATCGGCGATCGTCTCGGAGATGCTTTAGCTCCCAAATAAAACAAACAAAACAAAACAATTAATTTTTCAATCTTATGATTAACTCTCAATTTCGTTCGGTTTTTAAGCTTATTATTATTGGCTCGATCGCTATTCTTGGATTTTATTTATTTGCCCAAATTGGAGATTCATCACAAATCAAAGGATGGTTTACTTTAGCTCCGCCAATTGTTGCTATTTTTTTAGCTTGGTTCTGGCGCGAAGCAATTTTAGCTTTATTTATTGGTATCTGGATGGGGGTTTGGGTCTCTTATAATTTATCCTTCTCTGGTATAGTTAATAGTTTTTTTGATACTACTCAAGTATATATTTTAGGAGCGTTAACTGACTCGGGTCATGCCTCAATTATTTTGTTTACTTTGATAATTGGCGGCACGATTTCAATTTTAATTGCTAATGGCGGAATCAAAGGGATGGTTAATTTAATCGTTCCTCTAGCTAATTCACCTCGACGCACCCAGTTAGCAGCAGCCATTCTTGGTTTAGCGATTTTTTTCGATGATTATGCTAATACTTTGTTTGTCGGCCCTTCGATGCGTTCTTTATTCGATCGCTTCAAAATTTCTCGCGAAAAACTTGCTTATATTGTTGACTCAACTGCTGCTCCAGTTTCTTGTTTGGCATTAGTTAGTACTTGGGTTGGTTATCAAATTGGCTTGATTAAAGATGGTATAGATCCGATTTTAGAATTAACAGAAGATGCTTATGAAATCTTTTTAAACTCAATTGCTTACTCTTTCTATCCTTTATTAGCTATTTTCTTTGTTTTTGCCGTAGCTTGGACAAAACGAGATTTCGGGCCGATGTTAGAAGCTGAAAAACTTGCTCGCGATCGCGACAATAACAATTCACAATCTCCACTAACAAATAATCTCGAACTTAATTCAGACAAACCAGCTCGTGCAATTAATGCAATTATTCCTCTAGTTGCTATGGTGCTAACTACTTTAATGGCACTATATCTTACTGGGATAAGTTCAGAAACTCAGGTTATTTCACTCCAGTCGATCGTTAGCGAATCAGATCCTTATAAAGCACTATTGTGGGGTTCTCAAGTTGGTTTATTTTTTGCGGTAATATTATCTCTCGGACAAAAAATTCTCTCTCTAGAAGAAATTTTCAATGCTTGGTCAAAAGGCTTAAAGTCTATGCTGCAAGCTGTTATCGTCCTCTTACTTGCATGGTCGCTTGGTGCGGTACTTAAAGAAATTGGAACTTCAGAATTTTTAATTTCAATTCTCGGAGAAAGATTAATCCCTCAATTATTGCCTACCTTGATATTTCTGCTTTCTGCTGCGATCGCATTTGCAAGTGGTACGAGCTTTGGCACGATGGCTATTGTTATGCCTATAGTCGTGCCTTTAAGTTGGTCGCTAATTGCCAATAGCAATTTAGATCTCATCTATATTCTCTATGCTTCGATCGCTTCTGTGCTGGCTGGTTCGGTCTGGGGTGACCATTGTTCTCCTATTTCCGATACGACTATTTTGACTTCCATTGCTTCTGAATGCAATCATATCGAACACGTTCGGACTCAACTTCCTTATGCATTTTTAGTCGGTACGATTTCTATTTTTTGCGGAACTCTACCCGCAGGTTTTGGTTTACCTTGGTGGATTTGTTCTATCTTTGCTGCTTTAATTTTACTTTTGTTCCTCTATCGTTTTGGCAAGAAAACCCCGTCCAGATTGCAGAAACAAGAGTTAAAAGAGCCAGTCGTTAAATAGTTTTTTTAGACTATTTTCTCTTTGCTAATTGACAGCTTTAATCTTAAGAAAAAATAAAAGATTAGCCGATACTATAGTAAACTCTTAATATTTACTTTATGTTTCGATCGGCATGAATTTAAAACCGTTGCGATCGTTTTATCACAAATTGGGATTATTAATTTAGTTGCTAAAGGATATTCTGCGATGAGTTATGGTGTCATTGTCATTTATGTCATTCCACTTTTTATTCGCGGATTTCAACTTTTTACTAACAAATCTACCATTCCTCAAAGCAAAACTAAAATTACCTAAATAGCTCTTAAAAACTGAAATCGATCTGTTTTTATATGACAATTTAGTTGAGTTTTTAATTGATTTTAGCTCGAGCAAGTTCTAATACTTCTCGAGCACAACCCCAGGATAAAGTAAATCCTGCACCCCCATGTCCGTAATTATGAATCACTTTTAAATTTGGCGAAAACTCTTCTAATTCCAATCTTACTTTCTTTCTTCCAGGTCTTAATCCGACTAGATTTTGAATTACTTTAGCCCCTTTTAAACTTGGTTCTAATTTTTGACATTTACTTAGTATTTCTTTAGCAGTGCGATCGTTCGCTTTCAAACTCCAATCATTATCTTGAGCCGTCCCACCTAAAATACAATCCTTACTTCGCGGCACAATATAAGTTGGTGCGGAATAATTACTTTGGTCGATAAGACTATATTTAATATTTTGGGCTTGAATTTTAACTAATTGCCCTCTAATTGGATAAAGTCGATCGTCAGATGTAATTTCTTTTGCTCCCAATCCCGCACAATTTACAACTAAATTATATTGCGATCCTTCTAATTCTCCTAAAGAAAAGACTGTTCTTAATTCGATCGAACCTCCGAGAATCCGAAATTGTTCTAATAAATAATTCATATAAATTGGAGTATCAATTAGGGGAACTTCGATCTCGTATCCAATTTCATAATTTGTTGGTATTTCTGCTTTTGAAAGATAGCGAAACTGACGAACTTCCTCTTTCCACCATGGATCTGAAGTATAATTTTTGCACAATTCGATTAGGGTAATTGTTGTTATTCCCGATTGGGGAATTTTAGTAAGCCGATAATATTGTTTTAAAGTATATTCTCCCCATTTACTAACTTTATCTTCTGGATAAGCTTTGTAAGGATACCAAATTGCTGCAGCGGTATTAGAAGTTGTCTTTGGTGGTAAATCTCGAGCTATAATTTTGACACCAAATCCTGCTTCTAAAAACTTAATTCCACAGCTTAAGCCATTGACTCCACTCCCGATAATTAAGACTTCTTGATTATTCATTAACTCAAACGCTGTTGCAACCATAAAGCAAATAAAGGTAAAGCAATTTTATAGCCTAATTCCGCACCGTAAATTAAACCTTTATTTTGTAGTCCTGCGATCGCACCTTGAAGGCTGCCGCCGCGAGAGAGATAATGTTTGTTAATGTATTCCCTACTTTGGGGCTTAGTTGTCGGATCTAGTGCTAAAGATTCTAATAAATGAGCTTGATTTGCAGGGAGCAAACCTAGTAAAGATTCAAAAGTAGTTGACAAATCTGATAGCAATTCTTTAATGCTTTGGTTTACTTCTGCTTCGCCAATCATGCCTCGATCTAATTTTAGTCTGCTTACATGTCGCAACAGGCTAGAAGTATCTCCTAAATGTCCTTGAACTGCATTTAAAAATATATCTAATGATTTCGATCGCGGATCGAAAGTTATGCCTTCTCGACGTAAAATATCCTGTACCCCAGCAGCCACTACATTGTCTGGTAGAGGATGTAACTGTACTATTTCTAAATTATCTTCTGCGATCGAACCGATTTCGCCAATAGTTGCTACGAGGACGTAACTTACTGCTGTTTGGGATTTGATTTCTTCGCGTAAGAATTTTTCCCACTTATTTTGACGATCCCACGAACGAATGTGGGGAAAGCCATGAAAAATAGTTACTACTTGTCTGTCAACTGATTCGGCTACTTGTTGGGGAAGTTGAATTAATAATTTAAATGCCAGCCATTGTTCTGTTGTCAAAGCGATCGGTTTTGGTTCTATCTCTCCTTTACTAGTGCGATCGAATAGTTCCCCTGCTTCTGTTTCAATCCATTTTTTGACTATTGATAGGGCTGTTTCGCTTTTTAAAGCCTTATTAGCCCCCTCACAAAACAATTGTAAAAATCTCTGGCTGTTGGTGGCTCTGATACAGTCTATATCTAAAGTTTTAGCTCCTATTTCTGCTGCTGCTCTCCTAACTAAGGTTCTTCTTCCGCTTCCAGGTACTCCAGCAATTAACAAGTCTCCATCTCTTGCTAAGGTTTTAATTATTTGCTGAAATTGAGTTTGTCTTCCAAAGAGTTCTAAGGGTGAAGATTCGTTCATTCATTAAGTTGTTAATAATTATTTTCTAGCCTTTAACTTACACCTATATGGATCGACCTCATTTCTACTCTTAGATCTATTAATATTTCTAACACTTAAGTATCAATAATTTTTAACACTAATAACTAGTGTTATCATTTAATTAGCACTAAAATAATGTAAAGAAAATATAAAGAAATGGTTCAAACCAAGTCGCGCGATCGAGCAACAAACACATGGCATTCTTTAGAAGTTTCTGAAGTTTTAAATTCTCTAGAAATCGATAAAAAAAAAGGAATAAACTCCGACATAGCAGCCGAAAGATTGGTATCGTTTGGTACTAACGAATTAGCAAAGCAAAAAAGCGATCCTTGGTGGTTAAAATTTTTGCAACAGTTTAACCAACCACTGCTCTACATTCTGATCGCAGCAGGGATAACTAAAGCTGTCATGGGAGAATGGGTAAACGCGGCAGTAATTTGGGGGGTAACCGTTGCTAACGCGACGATCGGCTACATTCAAGAAGCAAAAGCAGAAGATGCGATCGCGGCTTTAGCATCTTCAATGACAACAGAATCGACAGTAATTCGAGACGGTAGAGTATTGCGCTTGCCATCAAAAGAATTGGTTAGGGGCGATTTAGTCGTATTGGAATCTGGGGATAAAGTTCCAGCAGACTTAAGGGCGATCGAAGTAAATAATTTACAAATAGATGAATCTCATATTACTGGAGAATCCGTACCAGTATCAAAATCGATCGAAGCTGTCGAAGATGACTTATCGCTCGGCGATCGCACCAACATGGCTTATGCTGGGGGTTTAGTTACTTTTGGCCGGGGTATCGGGGTTGTAGTTGCTACGGGTCAAAATACTGAAACGGGAAAAATTTCCCAACTGCTAGAAAACAACAACAGCATATCTACTCCTTTAACCAGGAAACTAGACAAATTCAGTAAAAAATGGCTTTATATGGTGCTGGGTTTGGCTGTCTTTACTTTTGCCCTCGGCATTCGTTTTCAGGAGTTGAAAGACGCTTTAGAAGCTGCCGTAGCTTTAACTGTGAGTGCCGTTCCTGAAGGCTTACCTGCGGTAGTTACAATTACTTTGGCTATTAGCGTCGGTAGAATGGCAAAACGTCACGCTATTATTCGCAAATTGCCTGCGGTAGAAACTCTCGGCAGCACTACGGTAATTTGTTCGGATAAAACCGGAACTCTCACCCAAAATAAAATGACCGTCGAAAGGGTTTTTGCTGGGGGAAAAAACTATTGCGTTAACGAAACAGAAATTTATTACGACAACGAAACAGTATCTCGATCGCTTTCGAACTATCCAACATTAGAAAAATGCTTGCAAGTAGGATTGTTATGTAACGATGCTGAAATAGAATACAAAAACGGAGAACTGAAAATTATCGGCGATCCCACCGAAGCAGCATTAATCGTAGTTGCTGAGAAAGGGGGTTTCATCCAACGGGAAAAACAGCAGCAAATGCCGAGACTCGATTCTATTCCCTTTGCCTCCGAACATCAATATATGGCAACTTTACACCCCCATCTAGAAGGGAAAATTGCTTATCTTAAAGGTTCTCCCGAAGTAATTTTAGAACGCTGTCAAATGATGTTAAACGATCGCGGCGAATATAAAAGTCTCGATCGCAGCGAAATCGAAAACCAAGTCAAGTTGATGGGAGAAAGTGGCTTGAGAGTTCTAGCTTTTGCTGAAAAACCTTTACCCAGCCATCGAAATAAACTCGATCGTCACGATATTGAAAGTGGATTAATCTTTTTAGGGTTGCAAGGAACGATCGATCCGCCCCGTCAAAGCGCGATCGCCGCAGTAAAAGCCTGTCAAAGAGCCGGAATACAGGTAAAAATGATCACCGGAGATCGAGCCGATACCGCCAGCGCGATCGCTTCTCAAATGGGTATTAATAAAAACGGTTCTCTAGTTGCTTACACTGGGGCTGAATTGGCTAAAATGAATTCCCAGCAACTTAACCAAGCAGTAGAAGAGGCCTCGGTTTTTGCTAGAGTCGCTCCGCAACAGAAACTTATTTTAGTCGAAGCTTTACAAAATCGCGGCGAAATAGTTGCCATGACTGGGGATGGTGTTAACGATGCTCCCGCACTCAAACAAGCCGATATTGGCATTGCAATGGGTAACGGGGGGACGGAAGTAGCTAAAGAAGCTTCTGATATTGTCCTTACTGACGATAATTTTGCTTCGATCGAGGCTGCTGTAGAAGAAGGTCGAGCGGTTTATAAGAATTTACTCCTGGCAATTACTTTTATTCTTCCGGTCAATGTCGGAGAATCGATGAGTATTTTATTTGCTACCATGTTAGCTAGAGATTTGCCGATTCTATCTCTACAAATTCTCTGGTTAAATACTATTAATTCGATCGCGATGACCGTACCTTTAGCTTTCGAACCTAAGTCAGCTAAAGTGATGGAAAAGCCCCCCAGAGAACCTAACGAACAGATTCTTTCTCGCAGTCGCATCGGGCGAATTTTAGCTATTGCTTTGTTTAATTGGATCGTTATTTTTGGTGTTTTTGAATCGGTAAAATACAGTACTGGCAATCTCGATTTAGCTCGAACTATGGCGATTAATGCTTTAATTTCTGGCAGAATTTTTTACCTTTTAAGTATCAGTCAGTTAGTGCCTAATTTAATGGCAAAATTTAGAGGAAAAGCAGACAAAGATTGGGAAATTCCGGCGATCGGTTTTGGCATACTCGGCGCGATCGCTTTACAAATTGTCTTTACTCAAGTTCCTTTTATGAATCAGATTTTTGCAACTACTCCTTTAAGTTCGATGGAATGGTTTGTTTGTTTGTTAATTGGTTTTCCGATGATATTTTGGGCTGCGATCGTCAATCGTTTCGATCCGATTAGTTAATTATGAGTAGTAAGATTTTCAGCTTGAAATCGATTTAATAACAGACAATAGGCAAGGGGTAATATTCCAGACCAGCTTAAAAACAAGAAAAACTTGCGATCGATCTCTGCTTTGTGGAATATTTAAAGATAAATTTGGAATTGGTTCGATGAATGAATAGATCGGCAGATAAGATCGTTAAATCCCTATACGAGGCGATCGACCGTCGCGATGTCGAAGGGGCGATGGAATTTATTGATGATGATTGTCTATATGAAGATCTCAATTTTCCCACTCCCTTTAAAGGTAAAGAAGCTGTCAGAAAATTATTTACCAAGTCTTGTGAAAATATACCAAAAGATTTGCTGTTTGTTATTGACGATCTGACAACCACCGATCGGCTAGCTGTCGGCGTAGTTTGGCACGTAGAATTAGACGGCATTCCCATTCCTAACGGGAGAGGTGTCAGTTTTTATCGTTTTTCAGAAACGAGCGGTAAATTAATCTACGCTCGAGATATAGTCGAACCACCAATTAAACCGGGTAACGTTTCTTTTTTAATTATTCGTTTAATATCCCCCGTGGTGAGACGTTTTTTAAAAAAACAGCCCCAAGAAAAACAATCTCAACCGATAATATCTCTATTTCTATGGCTGCTGGCCGGAACTTATCTCTATATTCTGCTACTCTCCCCATCAGGACAAATATTACCCGGCGATCCTGCTTGGGCCATACAACCAGATACTTTAAAAGAAGTTGTTAACGAATCGATCGACTTTTTTTTTATTTTACCCGTCTCTAATGCCTTGGGAATTAAACTAATGACCGCCCCGACAGTTCATCCGGTATCTCTGGGATTTTTTAATTTTGCCGAAGCCTGGATCTTTATGTTTTTACCCCTTTTACTAGCCGATCGTCGCGGAGATGGGCTGCCAAAAGTACCGATCTGGAGTATGGCGATGTTTTTAACCAATGTTTTTTTAACTCCTTATATGGCATTGCGATCGGCTCGATCGCTACCCCAAGAAAAAGAAACAAATGACAAAACTATATTAGCTCGGGTTTTTGGCTGGATCGGTCTTAGCGTCGGAATTACCGCAATATTCTGGTTTTGTTTGGCTGGAGGGGTAGAATACGGTACTCTCAGCGAAAGAATGCAATATTTCCTGAGCAAATTAAGCAGCGATCGAGTTACCATCGCTTTTACTGTAGATCTGATTTTGTTTTATATTTTTCAGATCGTCTTGATGGGTGCGGTACTCGATAAAAAACGCTGGTTGAGATTTATTCCTTTTTGGGGACTCGTAGGATGGTTAATTGTCTAAAAAGGTGGTGTCGGATCGGTAGTAAGTAAGATACTATCTACTTTATAACCAGCTTCCCGCCTTCTTAATTGAAGCGAATGAGGGCCGCGATCGAGTTGAACCGAGCCAAGATTTTGCCAAGTCCAGCGATCGAAAATGCGAACGTTATCTACTCCTCCTTGTTGCTGTCCGTCGATGCTAAAGAAAACGGAATTATTGGTTTTATCGGTAGCATAACGCCTGACCCAAATATTGTAATTTCCTGGATTTTGTATTTCAATATCGTAGGAAATCTCCGCCCCAGAAGTAAAATCACGATCGACCGGAATTCCCGCAAGACTCGATTCGACGTAACCCGTACCGTTATAGCCCAGTTGCGCCGATCGCACCGTCCAGTTCCCACCAGCAAGATCTAAGCGTTGCTTTTGTCTGACGAAATTCTCTGCTTCGATAAGTAAACTACCATTTGTTTCCATCAGTCCGTTAGTTCGAACGCTCCATTGACTCGGCCCGAAAATATATTCCCGCGATCGAGAGCCAAAATTAAGCTGCATATTGCCACCTCGGGGGTATGTCGTCCAAGGATTTTCCATCAGAGGCCAAGCAGCAAGGTCTAGATCCCGATTATCTACTCTGAAATGGCGATCGAAGCGAAGATCTAATAAATGTCCGTCTAAGTCGGTATATTTTATTCTGGGGTTAGCATCGAGCAGTTGGCTGCGATCGATCCGCCCTTGAAAGTCTAAAGCATTGGCAAATTCTGTTAAATTAGCAAATTCGTTTCGAGAAGCAGCAACGGCCACTAAACCTATTTTCAATCGATCTTGAGAAATCGATCGGGGCCCTTGAAACTGAGTGTCGAGACTCGACCAATCGAAGCCAATTGTTTCGCCATTGGGGCCGATAGTAAATAAAGACAATCCGATTTTGACATCACCATAATCGAGATAAATCTCTCCTCGATCCGATCGATCTATAAAATCGATAAATCCTTGGGGTGTTTTGCCGATTACATATTTATACGGATCGTTGGCTGGAATATCGTAAACGCCGACAATGGTTTTATTGTGCTGTAATACTTGTTCGTAGTCAGTAATTCCTCTTGTTTTGTTATCAGCATTGGGGCTTTTTCGCGGATGAGTCACCCAAAAGATACTGTCTCGATCGGAGTCCGTCCAAACTATACCCCAGCGATGACCTTGTTCCGACCAACCTAATCGATCGCCAAGCTGCTCCATTTGACTGTAAATAGCAAATTCAGGAGCCATGTAGGTGGTTTTATAGAATCGATCGTTGACACCGCTATTCCATCGATCGTAAGCTCGATGAAGGTAAGGAGTTTGACGCTCTCGGGCGATATCTTCAATAATTTCTGGAGGCCGATATCCTGAAACTGCGTGCTGTACTGCATATGCTGCTTCGATAGAAAAAGATGCTGGTTCTGCGCCACCAAAAAACAGCCATAAAGAGTATTGACCTGCGCCATATTGGTTTTGGCTGTGGACGTAAGGAAATTTTCTTAAACTAGAAGCGGCCCAGTGTCCTTCGAGCCATTCACCGCTCGGGTTGGCTAAAAGCCATTCAAAAACGATTTCAGCTTTTTGTTTTACTTCAATATCTTTAGCAAAGTCTGCCAAAGTCCGAAAAACTCCCAGATACATGGCATGATATACTGGCGAGTCGTGTTCTACCATGCCCCGAGTCACGAATTCTGACATTGTGGTCAGGATTTCTTGCTTTCCTGTGGGATCGCTGAGACTGTAGTTGCTAGCAAATATTTCGTTGCTCCATTCTTCTGAAGCTAGAAATCTAGTTGCTGCTAGCATTATTTTATGGTTTTCTGTGATGCCGCTATTGTAATTAGTCGCAGTTACCAGATTCTGTTTTGCTTGCTCTTTTTGCTGTGGGGTATAAAATTGATTCCATCTAAAATAGGTATCGATCGTACTCCAATAATAAAAACTGTAGTCATCGAATGGTGTTTGATGGGCCAGGTCGACTACGGATCTGGCTTTTTCGATCGCTCCGCTATAAAATAAGGCTTGGGCGTACCAAAAGGCATATTTTGAATACTGACCGGCCGGAGCGTTAACGTTGGTGGTGGTAAATTGTGCTAAAAGTCTTTGGGCGCGGGTTTCAAAGGTATCGGCTGTTACAGTTGCAATGCTGCTATCTGCCGATGAATCGATCTCTTCTCCAACAATTGGACTATTGCTGCTTACAACTCCCGTCAGGGGATCTGCTGCTTCTTTTTGTAAGGATGAGCTTGATAAAGAAGAAGAATTATTATTTAAATTAACAGTTGATAAGTTATTCGATTCATAATTTAGATCCGATGAAGAACCCTCTGAAACGGCGATCGAATTATTCGGATCTGTAGCAGTAGTAAGATCGATATTGGTATTTTCAGAATAGGTTAATAACTCACCTACCAATGGCGATATTAACGCTTCTGTAACTATCGTTCCCTCGGTTATTAAAGCTTCTGTTGCAAACACTTGTATTATTTTAAAAATAAAGATTATTAATAAATCGATTAAAAATTAACTTTATTATTATAGTTATTTAAAAAAATTAAGATAAATTGCAACTGGTGAAAGATTTTTACAGCCACTTATAGGTAGCAAAAGCAATATCGAACAACAAATAACGAATCGACAAGAAATAGCAACGTCCAGATATTATAATTAGAGCTTCTCGAACCAAGGAAAAAATTAACTGTGAGTGGAACGTACAAAATAACCCTGCTACCGGGGGATGGTATCGGCCCCGAAATTATGGCTGTAACGGTAGATATATTGAAATTAGTAGGGAAGAAATTTGAAATTGAGTTTAATTTTCAAGAAGCAGCGATCGGAGGGGTAGCAATCGATGCTACTGGCGAACCTTTACCAGCGGAAACCTTAAAAATATGTCAGGATAGCGATGCAGTATTATTAGCCGCGATCGGCGGTTATAAATGGGATAATTTGCCGCGATCGCAACGTCCCGAAACTGGTTTGCTGGCTTTGCGGGCTGGTTTGGGTTTGTTTGCTAATTTGCGTCCTGCGAATATTTTCCCTCAGTTAGTAGACGCTTCTACCCTCAAAAGAGAAGTAGTTGAAGGGGTAGATATCATGGTGGTGCGAGAGTTGACTGGAGGGATCTACTTCGGACAACCTAAAGGGATTTTTGCCACCGAAAAAGGCGTAAAACGAGGCGTAAATACGATGGCCTATACCGAGTCGGAAGTCGATCGCATTGCTAAAGTTGGCTTTGAAACTGCTAAAAAACGGGGCAATAAGTTGTGTTCGGTAGATAAGGCTAACGTTCTCGATGTTTCTCAATTGTGGCGCGATCGGGTTACTTTAATGGCTGCTGAATATCCCGATGTAGAATTATCTCACCTTTATGTCGATAATGCGGCGATGCAGTTGGTTCGCGCTCCAAAACAATTTGATACTATTGTTACTGGCAATCTATTCGGCGATATTCTTTCCGATGCTGCGGCAATGCTGACTGGTAGTATTGGCATGTTGCCTTCTGCTAGTTTGGGTGCTGAAAATCCAGGAGTCTTCGAACCAGTCCACGGATCTGCCCCCGATATTGCCGGACAAAATAAAGCTAATCCTCTGGCGATGGTTTTAAGTGCTGCAATGATGCTGCGTTACGGTTTGAATCAAGATAAAGCCGCTAATGCCATAGAATCTGCTGTGGTTCGAGTTTTAGATCGCGGCGATCGCACTGGCGATATTATGTCGGCTGGGATGAACCTGCTAGGCTGTCGCGAAATGGGCGATTCTTTGCTCAAAGCTTTAGAAAATATTTAATTTTGAGAGAAGCAGGCCAAAAAATGTATAATTTAGCCTGCATCGATTGGCAAAAATTGATGGTGAATAGTGTGACAAGGGTAAAAACACGAATCGATCGAGTAGAGCTTGGTGCGGCAAAAGATAAGCTATTATTGACCTCGGCTCAGTTAATTTATCATAAATATCGTCAGCTTCACTCTAGGTTAAAAAAAACACCTTTAGGTATAGCTATAAATCGCGACACTCACCGAGGTCAATTGATTTTTCACAAAAAACCGATCTTGTTACCGGGAGAATCTTTCATTCCGATCGATCGACTCAACTGGCAATCTCGATCGAACTAATTTGTGGGGTAAAAAGGAGAAAAAATCTGACTTTGAGGATACGCTCTCCTCAAAGAAAAAATCTCGAGCGCGATTGTTTATTTTAATCTTTATAATAAATCTCCTGTTTTTAATCTCATCTTCATCTAGGCGATTTCAGTATTTATTACTATATAAAAGTACATAAAAAAAAACAAAACTAAATTTAAATAAATTTTTGAAAACCCTAGATAAAATTAATTACGATCGAGCAGATGAAAACAGAACTTACTAACTTAACTATTAATAACGACCAACTTCCCAAAGTTTTTAATAAAATTAAAATCGAAGCTATTACTCGCAAAGCAATCCGAGAAGGAAAAGATTTCAGCGCGATCGCTAACATTTTGATGGCCGACTCGTATTTTCAAGAAAAAGAAAGACAAATGGGCGTTCAAAAAGTAGCAGAACTCACCAGAGAAACTGTCAAAAAAGCTCTTGCTAAAGAGAGAAACACTAAAATGCAAGCTTGGCTGGAGCAAAACCAAAGCTATTAAACATACATAAAAACACCATTCTGGTCAAGTAATTGATATTTTTCTTAAAATATCAGAGAAGTTGCGATTTAAAAAATGACCTTACCAGAAACAAAAACCAGCCGATCGACCCTTGCTTCTCCATCCTGGAAAATTAAACTGCTCTACGATGGAGAATGTCCTTTATGCGTGCGAGAAGTTAACTTTTTAGAAAAAAAAGATGCCGGAAGGGGTTTAGTCAAATTCGTAGATATTGCAGATCCAGATTACGATCGGCAAGAAAATGGCAATATCGATTACGAAACGGCAATGGGGCGAATTCATGCCATACTTGCTGACGGTAGTATTATCAAAAATGTAGAAGTATTTCGTCGAGTTTATCAAATACTGGGCATCGGTTGGATCTACGCTCCGACGAAGCTACCAGTTATCGGTTTTATAGTCGATCGCCTTTATGATATTTGGGCTAATTTACGATTGTTACTAACTGGAAGGCCCTCTTTAAAAACAATTGTTAAGGATCGATCCGAGCGAGTTTGCAACGATCGCACCTGCGATCCATCTTAATTAAAACACTTTGAATAAGTAGCTGATGAGAGTAAAATTTAAATAGTTAAGCAAATATAAAATGCTTACTGTTAAAAGTCAAAGCTAGTCAAAATAGCAAGGAAAACTAATTAATGGCTACTTATAAAGTTACTCTCAAGACTCCCGATGGAGAACAGGTTATCGAATGTGCTGACGATATGTACATTGTAGATGCAGCAGAAGAAGCAGATCTCGATCTACCTTACTCCTGTCGTGCGGGTGCTTGCTCTACTTGTGCTGGCAAATTAGAATCTGGCTCTGTAGATCAATCCGATCAAAACTTTTTAGATGACGAGCAAATGGAAGCTGGTTACGTTCTTACTTGCGTAGCTTATCCTACTTCTGATTGCGTTATCGTCACTCATAAAGAAGAAGAAATCGCATAAGAACGAACGAATAATATATTAGTACTAATATAAAGGGCAGAAGACCTGACTAATTGGTCTCTTCTGCCTTATTTGATTTTATTCTTCGTTGAAAGCTAAGAGACTTTCGATCGTATCGAATAATTCTTGAGGTTGAACCGGTTTACCGAGATAACCATTAGCACCTAATTGCATGGCTTGCTGTTGGTGGCGATCGGCAGTACGAGAAGTAGCCATTACCACGGGAACTTTAGACCAAGATGGCTTACTACGCAGCCAATATAATAATTCAAAACCGTTCAGACGGGGCATTTCTACATCAGAAATGATCAAATTCACTTGTCCTTCAAGTTGAGGTAACTTATCTAAAGCTTCTTGTCCGTCGCGACAAAGAACGACATTAAAGCCAACTTGAGTTAAAAGCCGTTCTAAGAAACGTCGATTACCCACAGAATCTTCTGCAACTAAAATAGTAGGAATCTTATTCGCAGTTTGTTTGACTTCTGTTTCTTGAGACCAGAGAATCGAACTCTTAGGCTGTTCTAAAGCTTGAGGTAAAATAAACGGAACGACTCGTCCGCTTCCTAAAATGGTACAACCACCTAAATAGGTTGGTGTAGGAATAGTATTTTCAAACGGTTTAACGATTAATTCTGCTTCGCTAACTAAAGTATCTATGGTTGTGGCGACGGGCCCGAAAGAGGTTGACAGAATTACGGCAATTTTGCTGTGATTTGGCTGCATCTCCAGGCGAGAATAAGGCAAGAGATCGAATAAGTGAAATAGAGGAATTTCTTTTTGATGCCAAATTACGCTGGGAAATTCTTCTTCGACTAACTCTAATTCTGATAATAATAATGTTTCGAGAACTTCGCTTGAGGGTAAGGCTAAAATTTGCTCTTGGATTTCAATTATCAAGAGGGAAACTAAACTTAAATCGAGGGGTAATTTGAGGGTAAATTTAGTTCCTTGTCCTAGTTGAGTTTCTAGACTGAGATTGCCTCCTAAACGTCTGATGCGATCGCGGACGATATTTAAACCCATACCTCGCCCGGATATTTGACTTACTTGTTTGGCTGTCGAAAAATCTGGCTGAAAAATAAACTCGATAATCTGTTGTTCCCTCAATTGTTCGAAAGATGTTTCTCGATCGCAAAGTCCTCGTTCGATCGCTTTTTGATAAATTTTCTCTAAATTTATCCCTTTACCATCATCTTTTAATTCGATAGTTAATTGTGAGTTGTCTACTCTAGCTTGTAGAATTATTTCGGCTGTTTTAAGTTTATCGTTAGCCAAACGTTCTTTTGTTGTTTCTATACCGTGATCGAAAGCATTATTAAGTAGGTGAGTTAGGGGAGTTTGTAACTGTTCTAATAGTAATTGATCTACTAAAGTATCTTCACCTTGAATTTTCAATTTGACTGATTTATCTCTAAACATTCCTTCGAGACGCTTGACTTGGGGAATGAATCGTTTGGCAATTATTTTAAAAGGAACTAAACGAGATTCGGTAACATTTTTATAAAGGGAATTTAAATTAGTATCGACTTCTTCTAAATCTTCAGCTAATTCCCGTTCGATTAAGTCTAAATCGCCGCGAGTTTCTTGTATTCTCAGCATTAGTTCTTGGAAATTTTGCAAGCTAAGATGCAATCCTGTAAAGCGATCTAACTCGATATTTCCTAATTTAAAAGGTAATAATTTGCCGCTCGAGTCGTCAGTTAATAAAGATTCTGGATGAGATACTGAAGCTGAGGTAGTAACTCTATTGGGATTAATTGCCAACCAATCGTAGGTTGCTTGTACTTGTTCTCTGATCGGCTCAAATCTTCGGGATAATTGTCTGATGCGAATGTTGGTTTGCTGCAATAGTTGCTGTTGCAAGCGCAATTTTTCTTTGATTAACATTAATTCGTTAACTCGCTCGCCGATCGCTTCTAGTTGTTTTACGGGAACTCGCAGATGAGATAAAGTTACTTTATTATCTTTAGAGTAAGAAGCTGGTTCTTTTTTCGGTTTAATTGCGACGCTTTGCTCTATTACTGGTGGTTTTGAAGTTTCCTCTGGTAAAATTTCTGGGGATTTTTCTGCTGATATTTCTTCTAGGAGGCGATCGCGTTTAATTCTTAAAAATGAGATTGCTTCTTTTGCTAAGACTAGAGCTTCTCGATCGGATGATTTATTTAATCTTGCGTGTAAGCTTTCGATATTTTCAACTAACCAAGGTAATTTTATTGTTTCTCCGATAAAGGAACATTCATCGCAGAAATTTTCTAATAGTTCTTTTATTTCGGCTTCTGGAGTTTCTAATGTTAATTCTTCTATCTTCTTAAAACTTGCTTCTAAATCGTCTTTTAATAATGTCTCGGCAAATTCTTCTACTACCAGTTCGTTTTCTATCTCTTGTGGCGATAATTGTGCTAAATATTTTTGTCGATGTTCTCTTAAAGTTTTTATTTTCTCTTTGACTAATGGCAGTCTTTCTCTGGGTTCTAGTTCTTTTAAAACTCCCTGTAAAACTTCTATAGTTTCTGTCAACCAAGCTAAATCGAGAGTATCGCCAATAAACAGTGATTCCTCGCAAAACTCGTTTAATTTTTCGGCTATTTCTGCTGCGGGTGTTGCTGGGGAAAGTTCTGCTATTTTCTGGAAACTTGCTTCTAAATCTTGTGTCAGTAACCTTTCGGCTAAACCATCTATTTTCGGGCTACTTTCGGCTACTTCTGCGGCTGATTCTCCTAAATATTCTTTTCTTTGTTCTCTTAAATTTTCGATT
>CAYWIH010000069.1:0-26161 GCA_964458305.1 uncultured bacterium
TTTCGCTTTTCTTTAGATCTCCGTCTGGGGATAGATGTCGAGCGAAAATTATTCAATTACTATTAATATAGTATCAATTTAAAAATAATAAACTATAAAAAAACAGCAAGCAAAAAAGATTTTTTAAGGAGATAAAAGGTAATGAGTTCCAGTACAGAAACTAAACAAGAATATCAAGCAAAAGTCAAAGCTCAATTAGATAAAGTTAACGCTCAAATTGACGAATTAAAAGCAAAAGCTGCTCAAACAAAAGCAGATGCTTCCGCTGAATACCACAGTCAAATGGAAGAACTTTATGCTAAAAGAGATGCAGCACAAATGAAGTTAGAGGAGATGCAGCAAGCTGGAGCAGATGCTTGGGAAGATATCAAAGCAGGTTTTGAAGCAGCTTGGCAAGATCTAACCGTTGCATTCGAAAGTGCTACTTCCAAATTTAACAAATAGAACCGAAGTATATTAAGGTAAGGATATACGGGAAGAGAAAGATAGATTTCTTCCCTCTTTTTTTGAAAAAATAAGGAGAAATAATGGACATAGTCAGACTGATTTGCGCTGTTTTTTTACCACCTTTAGGCGTATTTTTACAAGTAGGAATCGGCCCGCAATTTTGGATCAATATTCTTTTAACTCTGTTAGGTTACATTCCCGGAATAGTTCACGCTGTCTGGATTATTGCTAGAAGATAGAGAGGAAATAACAAATCGAAAGAATGAATAAATTACTGGAAACAGTATTAGAAAGTTTACGAGAATTAGTAGCTAGCGGCATTAAAGTTTTACCAGCAATATTTATAGGGTTGGTAATTATAATGCTGACTCGCTACCTAGCTAAATTTATCAAAAATATAGCTACTAGGGTAGGAGAAAAAACAATCGCTAGCAAATCCTTGCAATTATTGCTATCAAAAACAACTTTTGTCGCAACTTGGGTAATAGGAGTTTTAGTCGCTAGTGTAGTTGCTTTTCCTGGTTTGCGCTTGGGAGATATAATTGCTACTTTAGGTCTTAGTTCTGTAGCTATTGGTTTTGCATTTCAAGATATATTTAAAAACTTTTTAGCCGGAATATTATTACTAATACAAGAACCTTTTCGTATTGGAGACCAAATAATCGTCGGCGAATATGAAGGGACGGTAGAAAAGATAGATATTCGCACTACTAAAATCAGAACTTATGCTGGAGAGAGAGTATTGTTACCAAACTCGAAAGTATTCACCAGCGCGGTACAAGTACGAACCGCTTATAATTGTCGCAGAACGGACTTAGCCGTAGGAGTAGATTATAATACCCCTTTACCTCAAGCTAGGGATATTCTACAGCAATTAATCTCGGAAGTAGAAGGTGTTTTACACGTACCAGAACCGGAAATAGATTTATTGGCTTTTGGCGATAGTTCGATCGATCTAGTAGTTCGCTATTGGACAGTACCCCAGCAAAGTGCAGTTCGCAGAACTCAAAGTAAAGCTATTATCGCCATCAAACAAGCTTTTGACAAAGCAGATATCAGCATTCCCTATCCGATTCGTACTTTATATTACTACGACCAAGATCGTTATAACGATTATATTCCCAAGATAAATAATAACTCTAACAAACAAGGAATTAAAGTAAATTAAATAAGGGGTGCGTCGATTATTTATTAATTATTTGACGCACTTTTTTATTATTTAAAGATTAGAATTAGTTTCGGGAGCTATTTCAATTCCTTGCGCTACTTTTTTTACTTCTCGATCGGTAATTAAATCTTCTAATCGATCGATACTTACACCAATATCTTCGCAAGCTTTCATCAAATTTGCTTGAAAAACATCTACGCGATCGTCATAACCGCACTGTTTTGCTGCTGTTTCTAATCCTGATTTAGCATTGGCTTTAGCACAATCGATTAGATCCGTTCCTTGTAATTGTTTGGCTGCTGTCATATTTCTATTTTCCTCAATTGATTTATAATAATAATTGCATCGATCCCGTTAAACTTAACTAAATATTACTTTCGATCGCATCTATCTCCAGGGAGATTTGTCTCGATCTGAATTACTCGTTCTTAAAACAATAAGCAAATATCGATCGCAACGCTTCTCACTCAAAAATATTTCTAAATTTAATAGCAATTCTCAAATAGCAAAATACAGAGCAAATTTATTTAATATTAAAAAAAGACCTCTGTACCGACGTACCATGGTACGTCCCATTTCTGAGTTCCTACCTAGATCGACTGACTTCTGAGTTGGGGACTTTTTGAAGTATATCTATCCCCGGAAAGATGTAAGAGTACGAGGGAAAAAATTATATTAATCCGAGCGATCGCTGACGAGAAGGATACTTTTTGCTAGTATTTGAGAGTTTTTAGCTGGTAGAATATAGCAAAAGTGGGAGCAAACAGAAAATCAAAAAATAAAAGGAACGAATAAAAATAATGTTTTCTTTGACTAAGCAAAACTCCCGCCAAAGAGAAATTCTCGAAGTCGTCTTCCGTAACGGTTGGGACTATATGCGAGGATTGATGACAAACGGGAAAGAAGGTAAAACCGACGAACCTAGATTGCCATCTCCAGTTGTTTTACGCAATATTTTAATCGAGTTAGGCCCGGTTTATGTAAAATTAGGACAACTACTGTCTACTCGTCCCGATCTTTTACCCGGAAGGTACGTCGATGCTTTAACCGACTTGCAAGCAAACGTACCTCCAGTAAATTGGCAAGAAGTAGAATATGTCATTCGTCAGCAATTAGACGAACCATTAGAACAAGTATTCGAAAAACTCGATCGCGAAGCAATAGCAGCAGGAAGTATAGCCCAAGTCCATCGCGCTACCTTAAAAAGCGGACAAGAAGTAGCATTAAAAGTACAGCGACCCGGTATAGAATCAGTTGTAGAAAGAGACATAGAAACTATCGAAGGTTTAGCCGAATTAGTATCTTATACAGACTTCGGTAAAGAATACGATACCGTAGCTTTAGCTCAAGAATTTACTAATGCTTTACGAGACGAGCTAGACTTTTACAAAGAAGCTAACTTTACCGAACAACTACGGAAAAATCTCTCAAACTCGAATTGGTTCGACCCCAATAAGATTTTAGTACCCAAAGTATATCGAGAATATAGCAGCTCTAAATTATTAGTTTTAGAATGGCTCGAGGGAGTACCAATTTTAAAATCGGATTTAGCCGCTACTACCGAAACTAAACAGCAAGATAAATCGAAACGTAAAGCAATTACTACTTTAGTATTTAGATCCTTTTTCCAGCAATTATATATCGATGGTTTTTTTCACGCCGATCCGCACCCAGGTAATATATTTTACCTCGATGACGGTAGGGTTGCTTTATTAGATTGCGGCACGATCGGACGTTTAGATCCTCGCACTCAGCAAATTTTAACGGAAATGCTTTTGGCGATCGTCGATCTCGATGCAGACAGATGCTCCCAATTAACCTTAGAATTGGCAGAGGGAGGTCAACCGAGAAGTTTAGACCGTCTTACTAGCGACTACGATAAAATGCTGCGCAAATACCATAACCTCAGCGTCTCTCAAATCAATTTTAGCGAAGTATTTTACGAACTTTTACAAGTATCTCGCAACAATAAAATTCGCCTGCCTAGTAACATGGGTTTGTATGCCAAAAGTTTAGCTAACCTCGAAGGTGTAGCTAGAGGTTTCGATCCAGAAGTTAATTTACTCGACGAAATCAAACCATTAATGAGCGATCTGTTTCGCCGTCAACTATTAGGCGATCGACCTGTCGAAACCCTACTGAGAACTGCTTTAGACGTTAAAAGTCTTTACTTGCGATCGCCCCGTCAAGTAGAATTATTTTTAGATCGAGTCACATCTGAAAGTTTAAAATGGAACTTAACTATCCGTCAATTAGATTCGGTAAGGATGAGTTTAGATTATTCGGCTAATCGACTTTCTTTTAGTATTTTAGTCGGCTCTTTGATTATGGGGGCGGCAATCGTTTCTACCGGAACTCAAACTTCTGAAATATCTTTAATTACTAATATTCTTTTTGCTGCTGCAAGTATCTTAGGATTGTGGTTAATTATTAGTATCGTGCGCTCGGGAACTCTAAAATAAATAGGCAATAGGGAGTGAAAGAATTGGATACAGAAATTAAAAAAAAAAGAGGCAGTTTTTTAGCAAAAATAGTCGCAATAATAGCGATCGCCAACCTCTTGTTGGGATTGTTTAATCTCAGCTATATTTCTCTGCGAGATTTTTATTTTCGTAACGTTCCTATTCTAGTTAAATATTACGATCCTGTAAAAAGCATCGAACCCAATCTAGATACAGAAAGGTATTTAGAAATAGTCGATCGAGCCAAAAAAGCAATATTTACTTCGGGAATAAATGAAAGTAAAGATATTTTGATCGAGTTGCAAGAAGAAAGTGAAAATCTAATCGAAGAAAATCCTTTTTTGATTGCTAATAAATACGGTACTTTTGCCACTTTAAAAAGAAGAATTCAATATCGCATGAATACATCTTCGGCAAAAGATGCTTTCCTAAAATTTTGGACACCAGAATATTTTTTAGAAACTGGTACAACAGAAGCATTTAATTTTTTCGACGATAAAATTAAACCCCTATTAGAAGTAAATTATTATCGCAATATCGACGAAAACGGTCAATTTATCGATTACTATTGGACAATAGATCTTTATTTTATTCTCTTTTTTGCCTTAGAATTATTAGTTACCTCATTTTGGTACGCCAAAAAACAACCAGGAATTAGTTGGGGCGATGCCATACTCAGAAGATGGTACGATCTTTTAATGTTACTTCCTGTTTGGCGTTGGTTGCGAATCATCCCCGTTACGGTTAGGATACACAAATCAGGTTTGTTAAATACAGAGCGTATTTTAGCACAAATTACCTACGAACCCGCCGCATATTTAGCCGATCGCGTTTCGATGTTTTTAATGGTCAGATTGGTTAACCAAACTCAAGAAGCAGTCAATACTGGAGAAGCAGCCAAAGCATTATTAAATCCTTCAGAAGACTATGTGAATATCGGTCATCCCGATAAAATAGATCTTATTACCGATCGACTGATTAAACTCTCTATTTATAAAGTATTACCTCAAGTAGAACCAGATTTAGAAGCATTATTGCATCATAGTTTAAAAGAAGCCTTCAAAGACTCGGACTTTTATAAAACAATTCAAAGAGTACCGGGAATTAAAGCAATACCATCAGAATTAACCGAAAATATTGCCGATTCTTTATCTGAAGGAGTTTACGAAGTTTTAGCCAGTTCCTATTCCGATCTTAAAGGTAGAGAATTGTTCGATAATTTAACAGATCATTTTAGAATAGCATTGCGTAAAGAACTGCGAAACCCCCAAGTACAAGCCGAACTACAATCATTATTATCGGATCTTTTAGAAGAATTAAAAATAAACTACATTCAAGGTGCTACCAAACAAGATCCCGAAGCAACTTTAGCCGAAGCAGACCAACTTTTACAACTAACAACTCAAACAGAAGAACCTAAGAATTAGCCTTAACTTTGTTAAGATAATCTCTAAATCTTTCCATATCAGCCATCAAAGTAGACTCGACTATTCTGCCTAAAAAAAGATTGTCCATTAACTGACCCAAAATGCCAGGAATAGAATAGGAAATAGTTAATCTAACTAGACTACTTTCGCCGCGATCGTAAAAACGAACTGCCGCTTTATTAGGTAAACCTTCGACAGATTCAGTTTGGATAATTTGTTTGGGAACTAATTTAGCAGTGCGAGAAACCCAAGTAAAAACAAAAGGATCGCTAGCCAATTTCCAGCGCGAAAGTTCGGGGTTATCTTCTAATACTTTGACAGAATCGATCCATTTCATCCATAAAGGCATTTGTTCGAGATCCGACCACAAATTCCAAACCAGATCGATCGGGGCATCTACTTCAATTTGTACGCTATGTTCTAACCAATTTGTCATAGATAATTTTATTATTTACTATTAATTATTTCTTGTTTACGATCGGCAGGTAAATTATTAATATAATCTCTAAACCGTTCCAAATCTGCGGCGATGGTAGATTCGACTACTTTACCTAAAAAAAGATTGTCCATTAACTGACCTAAAATTCCCGGAATAGCATAAGCAACCGTTAATTTTACTACGCTACTTTCGTGGCGATCGTAAAAGCGAACTGCCCCTTTATTTGGCAAGCCATCGACAGATTCCCATTGAATAATTTGGTGAGGAATTAACTTAAGAATGCGAGAAAGCCAAGTAAATTCAAAACTGCCACTTGCCAATTTCCAGCGCGAAAGTTCGGGGTTATCTTCTAATACTTTGACAGAATCGATCCATTTCATCCATAAAGGCATTTGTTCGAGATCCGACCACAAATTCCAAACCAGATCGATCGGGGCATCTACTTCAATTTGTACGCTATGTTCTAACCAATTTGTCATTTTATTATTTGCTATTTCTTATTTATTATTTGTTAATCGCAAAAGCAAAATCGATCGTTTTGCCTCGTTACTTAAAAAAGGCAGGCAATGCCTACCATTTTATCGAAATTACCAAGATTCTACTATGCAACTGCTGTTGCTTGAGGAGATTTAGCCAAACTAGCTGCGATCGCCTCTGCTGCTTGTTGGCCCGATATAGTCGCCCCTTCCATGCTATCGATATAATCTTGCTGGGTGTAACTACCAGCCAAGAAGAAGTTACTCAAAGGTGTTTTTTGGGCCGGACGATAAACATCCATACCTGGTGCTTCCCGATACAAAGACTGAGCTAATTTTACTACACTGTACCAAGTCATATTCAAATCTCGCGCCGAAGGGAAAAGTTTTCTGACTTGTTCGAGTACGTGGTTAGCGATAACTTCGTTTTTCTCTTTAATAAAAGGATCTCCCGGAGTTAAAACCAACTGCAATAAAGATCCTTGACCTTCTCGATAGTAATCCCCAGGACTAGTTAAAGCCAAATCTGCAAAACAAGAAAAATCGGCATCGGGAGTATAAAGTAAATTATCTATTCCTGCTGCTGCTTGTAGTTGTTTGCGTTGTTCGGGGTCTTGCATTTCCGTCACCCAACCATCGAAGCGTAATTGTACCGTAGCCACAGGCACGGCATCGAGTTTATAAATATTATCAAACTCCGACCACTTGCGCCATTCTTGGGGCAATAATCTCTGAATACCAGGAATATCGCAAGCAGCTAAATAAGCATCGGCCACAATAGTTTCTTCGGTTTCCCCGTTAGGAATGACTAAACCAGTAACTTTATTTCCTTCAAACAGAACTTCTCTCACCCTACGACGAGTATGTATTTTTCCGCCGCGATCTTCAATATATTTGACGATCGGTTTGTGTAAATATTCGTGGGGCGATCCTTCTAACATCCGCAATACCGAAGCCTCGGTTTTAGTGGCAAAAAAATTAAAAATAGTCAGCATACAACGCGCCGAAATATTCTCCGTATCGATAAAACCCAAAGCATAGGCGATCGGATTCCACATTCGCTTTAAACTGCCGTTATTGCCGCCGTGAGAACGAAACCAGTCCGCAAAACTAATCGAATCTAGATCGCGAATATCCTTCATCGCTCCCTCGAAGTCTAGCAAACCTCTGACGATCGGACTAGTTCCTAAAGCCAGGGAATTGGCCATTTTATCCGTCAAAGAAAGTTGAGAAGTGGTAAAAAAGGCTTTCAAACCATTAAATGGCGCGCCAGTAATAAAGCGAAAATCTAATTCTCCTATTCTGCCACCTTCGTTAATAAAAGTGTGAGTGTGTTGTTTGAGACGCAAATCTTTAAACGCCCCAACTTTTTTCATCAATGCAAATAAATTGTAATAGCAGCCAAAAAAGACGTGCAAACCCATCTCGACGTGATTGCCGTCGTTATCTACCCAACTGCCAACTTTTCCGCCCACAAAAGGACGAGATTCAAATATTTCTACTGAATGGCCGGCATCTACTAGATCTATTGCCGCAGCCATTCCTGCTAATCCTGCACCTACGATCGCAACTCGCATTCTGTCTTTAATTTCTTAAGTTTATTTACGTATTTTAATATTTCACGAGACTTTTTTTGCAAGCGATCGCAGTTCGTGCCTTTTTGAAAATAATTTCAAAAAATATCTATTTTTCGTAAAGCCGTAAATTTATGTTGCAATCTTAACTTTTACAAAAATTGAACCTCAGCAACCAAACATTTTTTATCTATCGTAAATTATCATCTCGAGACTTGCAGCAAATTGAAGTTACTTTGAATTGTCCTTGAGATCGAACCTTAAGCGATCGATGAGATTGCTAAATATGCTTAAAAACAGTCTCAACTAAAACTTTAGGGCTGTAAGGCTTAGTAATATAATCAGTTCCACCTTGGCGGATCGCCCACCAGCGATCGAATCCTGCTACTTTAGAACTACAAAATAATATAGGTATATTTTTCCATTCCAGTTCGAGGGAGCGAATTTGACGGCAAAATTCTAAACCATTTTCACCAGGTAAAACAATATCCAATAAGATTAAGTCCGGTAAAATATTGTTTTCTAGCCATTGCCAAGCTGTTTCAACGCTATGTTTGGCGACAACATTAAATCCAACGTGTGTCAGTAATGCTGAGATTAATTTGCAATGGGATTTGGTATCTTCGATTACAAGTATAGTTTTCATCGGGCCAATTTAAAATGATTATCTTTAAATCAGATTCTTATTAACTTTATACCGAAAATCGTCGCAGAAATTGAATTAATCAAAGATTTACATTGTTACTCCTTTAAGTTTATCCAGATTTAAAAATATCCTTTATTATAGTTGTTCGATAGGTTCGAATACAATTACACTTTATAATGTATTGTTTAGCTTAATTTAATTTTGGTACGATCGAAAAGTTCGCAACCCGATCGCTTCGATCGATGAGATTCGATCGTGTTTCTAAATCAAGAAATACAACAAATAGATTCGCTCTTTAGTCATAGACTCAATTAAGACAATTAAGATTGTCAGACCAAAAGCAGCGATCGAATAATTCAAAGCAGTAATCGATTTATTAAATTAATTCTCCTTGAAAACAAAAAGGCGACTCGATATTTATTAATTCACAAAAACAATCCTTTTCGCTTCGATCTTCAAAAAAGCGATCGTTCTTACCGAGACAAAAATAATCAGAGAAAAAATCGCTATTTTCCCAATCGTCATCGCGATCGCAATCAGGATTATTTAAACTAGGATCGTATATACTTAAAGAATTAATTCCAAAAGCTCGATTGGCATTCGAGTTATTTAAATGTCCATCTACAGAATAACTATAAACTAGTTTACTAATATTGGGTTCGTCACTATAAATACCAACAAATTGAGCAGAATTATTAATCGTTTCTGAAGCAGTACCAGGAATAGAAAAAGAACCTAAAAGATTATTTTCATTATCGAAAGCTGACACTAAAATATTAAAATTACTCAGATCGTCTACAGCAATTTGAGTTCCAGCTCCTTGAACTGGACGCTCGAAAGCGATCGTCATCGGATTAGAATTACCATTAGCAGGAAATTGACCCGGAACAAATCCAGTAAAAAGAATATAATCGCCAAGTGCGAAGTTAGTAGATACCCCCAAAGATGTAGTCTCAAAAACAAAAGGAGGAGTAATATCTGGGTTAGTTGGAGGAGCAATATCTACATTAATACCCAAACCAGCTACAGAAGTAGTTGAAAAAGAATAAGGCAAAAAATCACTTACTTGGGGAGAAAGTGGGTCAAATATTCGTTCTAAACTCGACCAATTTACTAGATCGTTACTTGTGAATAAATTGCGTTCGGTAACGAATATAACTTCTTCATTTTTATTACTAAAATTTGAACCATTTAATTTAGGTTTGTAGGCAAACATAACGCTCTTTGCTAATTCGTAAAAGCAAAAATATCACATTCAACCTCTTAAATGAGGTTTGCCAATTGACTTTATTGCTTGAAATTTCTTATTGAAAAAGATTAAATTTTTTAGATCGTCAAAACTTAAATAATAAACAATTAAAAATAAACAATAGCAACAAATATAAACTTATTTTTAAATTATAATTAGTTTGGTTTCAAGTAATATCTTATGTCGTTAAAAATAAAATCTATGACGATCGCCCTGGATCTAGAAGGTACTTTAATATCTAATGCAGTCAGTCAATTTCCTCGACCTGGATTGTATTCTTTTTTAGACTATTGTCAGCAAAACTTTTCAAGAATTGTTATTTATACTGCAGTTCCCCAAATCTATTTTCGAAAGATAGCAAAAACATTAATCGATTTACAAAAAGTTCCCGATTGGTTTGTTAATTTAGAATATATTAAATGGCATGGAAAATATAAAGATCTTACTTTTATTCCAAATATTAAACCCGATCGAATCATCATAATTGACGATCGAGCAGAATATATCAAACCAGAACAAAAAAATCGCTGGATCTCGATTCGAGAATATAGCTATCCTTATTCTCAGAGCGATCGAGAACTAGATAGAATAGTTGGCGAACTATCAAAAATTGACTTGACTGAATAAAATTAAGCAATATCAAAGTAAAATAATGAAAATATAATACAGGCAAAATATTTAAAGATTAAATACAATCCTCGATCGATAGGTTTTAACTCGGAGGAAAACTTAACCTCCGAGCGGATCGCGCGCTTCTGCCGTTTGTTTTTAGTTTAAATTTTAAGCTTATTTTATCGCCAAAGTTAGCTCAAGCGACATAAATATTCTGTGCTAGCAAATATTGATGGGCTTGACGAATTTCTTTATCTACAGTTGTAGCTTCTTGGGAATTATTTGCTGCGTCTTCTTTTTCTTGTTTTATAAATGTTTCTGGATCGATTTGTCTGAGAGTAGATAAAGTTTCAAAGACGGCTTTATTGTAGACTAAAAGTTGTTGCAAAGATTCCTTAAGATATTCGACATAGATATCTTTATAGTGAGGATTATTACTTTTACCTAAAGCCCAAATTGCCGATGTTTTTATCCTTACATCATTGCTGCGATTAATAAGTTCGACTAAAGCTTGTTCGAGAGCTTGACTTTCTTCAGAACCAATTTCTTGAGAATCTATTTCTGGAAAGCCCGATCGATACTCATTATTAACTGACCTACAAAGAACATCAGCAGCAGTACAGATAGAATCTTCTATTTGCTCGAAATCAGCATCCTGTTCTAGAGAAGCTACGACTTTTTCTATTAGTTCAGACATAAGCAAACCAGTAATAGGGAATTTGTTTAGATTATACAGATCTGGCCAATTTTAATCCAAAAATTTGCGATTGGGATCTAAAAAAATAAAAAATAATAAAAATTGTATTTAGTAATTTTCTTGACTTAAATAGAAGAATAAATATCTAAATTTTCAAGGAATCGACAGACGCACTTTAAGCAATTTACGGCGCAAACAGCTTAAGTGCATCGTAGACGGTTACTCACCAATGACAGAAGCTCCTAATTGAGCTTCAAGCCAGAGCCGAGAAACTAACAATTCAGCGCGATCGCCGATCGCACAAGCGAATACTCCTTCTTCACTATCCGGTTCGGAACTCAACCAAGTACCTTCAAGGCCGATTTCGACGTACCCTGCATCTACAGGAGTTATACTCAAAAATTCGAACCCTTCTGCGACGATCGCCTCGAGATCGCTCAAATCGGGCAAATCTGCTGGCAACAAGAAAGAAGCGGCACTAGGTTCTACATAAAAAGGACTGCTAGCGCGAACGCAGAGGAAGACTCGTGCGGCGACCCATTCTTCGAGGGTAACATCGAGACGCTCCAAAAAAAAGTCGTTTTCAACGTAAGTTAGTTTCAACATCAGTTTTATATCTCCACTTGAGAGTTGACGAAATCAGATTGTTTTTGGTGCCAAAACTGTTCGGCGAAAACAATAGCCGGATGAGCTGGAGCTTTAGGCTTAGTCAACAGAGGCATTTTCGCCCGTTCTGGGGTGCGATCGCCTTTACGAGAATTGCAAGAAACACAAGCAATAACTACATTTTCCCAACAGTGTTTCCCACCTAAAGAGCGAGGAATAACATGGTCGATGGTTAAGTTTTTTTTGCTCCCGCAGTATTGACATTGATGCCGATCGCGCTTGAGTATTTCTTTGCGAGTTACCGGAGGAATTTTCCAAACTCGTTCGTTAGAGCTAACTTTCAAACGAATGTAGTCCGGGACAAAAACTATCGTACTGGGGGAGCGAACTTCGATCGCCTCGGAAACTACCAAGTCGAGAGGTTCTGCTTTATCTGTTACTAAAAGGACAACTGCCTTTCTCAAATTTACTCGACTAATCGGAAGATAGTTTTTTGAAAAAACGACCACCGATCGGTCTAATTTATTCGTTGGCGCGTTCACCGCTTTACTCCTGTTATTTTGAGCCTTTAACTATTAACGGGTTAAACAAGGGTAAAAAAAATCAAGTGGTTTTCCAGAGATCGCTCTTATTGAAGTTCGAATCATTAAGTCTTAATTCAGACCACTTTATTTTTAAAGCATCTCTTGTAAAAAACCCCCGCTTCTGCTCAGAAGCGGGGGGTTAGAGAACTTTTGTTTACTTTTTGTTCTTATATCGGTACAGTTTTTAAGGTTCTGCACCTCCCGCTTTTTTTTCTGGTTGGTCGTTCCATCGCTTTCAAGCATCTGCCTAGATCGTTCCAATAAATTAGATTTATACTTATCCGCGATCCGAGTTGCCCGTTATCTCCTAAAAATAAAAATTTCCCAAACATTGTCGCCAGTCGATCGCCGTCAAACTGACGATGGGAGGAGACAAATTTGGGTTTTGATTGGAGTAATTGAAGGCTCACAGAATTTTTAGATGTGTTAGTTGGGTCTTTTTTATACTACACTGATGTTACCCAGTTGTCCACTATTTTTTTGGAGAAAAAAAATCATGCGTACTTTAAGCCGTACTTCAACCACCGAAATGGAAGTCACCAGCATACGTCTGGAGAGAACTCTCAAAGACAAACTCAAAGAACTATCTGGCAATCAAGGATATCAAGCCCTAATTAGGGATATTCTCTGGAATTACGTGCAGCAAAAATCTGGAGATTATCGACCGCAATTTTCTAAAGCCGACATTAGAGCCACGATCGCAGCAACAGCAGGTAGAGATGAAAGCTGCGTCTTAACCGGCAAATTAATCCAAGAAGACGAACAAATGTTATTAGGTTTGACAATTCACGGCGATTTAGTCCCCTTAAGCGTGGCGAGTATGGCTCAATAACAACATAATACTTTCTACGCAGAAGATCCAGGATTGGGGAAGATTAGAGAAAATAAAATAAATATAAAGAAAATTTTTAACTTCCCTAACCATTCTTCTGCTGAGAACGTCCCTTCGAGCAAAAATGGAATTTTGTATAATTTTGGTAAATGTAAAAATAAGATATGTCCGGCCTTTTTAGAGTAATCTGAGGCTAGATTTTGTAAACAGTTAGAGTGGCGATCAAAATGAGTCAAGCAACAAAGGGAATTTTAATTTCACCCAAAGCTCTCGAACACGTTCTCAAACTCAGAGACTCTCAAGGAGGAGGAGATCTGTGTCTGCGAGTAGGAGTGCGTAACGGTGGTTGTTCGGGAATGTCCTATATGATGGATTTTGAAAAACTCGAAAACAAAACCGAGAACGATGAAATATTTGACTATGATGGGTTTAAAATTATTTGCGATCGCAAAAGTCTGTTATACCTTTACGGTTTGCAACTAGACTACAGCGATGCTTTAATCGGTGGTGGCTTTGAATTTACTAATCCCAATGCCAGTCAAACTTGCGGCTGCGGTAAATCTTTTGGCGTTTGAGAATACTAACATCTGTAACTGAGGAGAGTTGGCGATTGAAAATTCTCCTCTACACATCATTAACTAAAATTAAACTGAGATCTGATGAGCGAATCCGTTGATTCTTTATTTGAAAATGCGATCGAACGCTATAAAGCAGGCGAAGATCCTCAAAAACTAATCCCTGTTTTTAAAGATATCTGCGATCGCGTTCCCAAAAACCCTATTATTTGGATTTGTTTGTCTTGGTTGTACTTACTTACAGATAAACCAGATAAAGCTTATAAAGCAGCTCAAAAAAGCGTCAAATTAGCTCCTGAAGACCCTCAAGCCAGAATTAATTTAGCCCTGGCGATGTTAGAAACTAAAAAAAGTGGCGTTCGCCAACACATCGAAGTTGCTCAACAAATGTTACCCCTCGATTCGAAAATACGCGCCGAAGTAGATGAAAATATCGCAGACGGTTTGAATAAAAAACCGGATTGGAAAAGTTTGCAAAGAGTGAAAAACTGGTTGGCAACTTAAGATAAATACAGAATTTTTGTAAAATTTTAGAAGGAGATGGCGCATTTACCGCTTACCTGCGCCGATTATTTAAACATGGAGATCGCAAAAAAATTACTAATTGGCCTCAAAGCAGAAGATTTTCGCCACCCTTTCGACTTTGAAGCTACCCAAGAATTAAAACAACAATTACCCGGACTAGATGTAGCAGTTCGCAGTTTGTTAGGGCCTCTAGCAGAACAGGTGTTTTATCTCAATAATATCGCTTCGAGCGTTTTAGTCGGAGAAAATCAATTACCAGATCTCCACAAGCTGCTTCTAGAAGCCTGCAAAACTCTCGATTTAGAACCCCCTCAATTATACGTACAGCAAAATCCCGTTCCCAATGCCTATACTTTCGCTATGCGCGGGAAACAGCCTTTTATGGTACTGCATACTTCTTTAATCGATATGCTTACCCCAGAAGAAATTCAAGCCGTCATCGCTCACGAATTAGGGCATCTTAAGTGCGAACACGGAGTATATTTGACTTTGGCTAATATCGTTGCTTTAGCTGCTAATTTAGTACCGATTTGGGGCACGGTGATTACTCAATCTTTACAAGAGAAAATTCTCGAATGGCAAAGATGTGCCGAATTTAGCTGCGATCGCGCCGCACTTTTAGCTACTCAAAACCCCAAAGTAGTGATGTCGGTATTGATGAAGTTAGCAGGTGGCTCTCCTACTCTCGCTCCTCAATTAAATTTAGACGCTTTTATCTCCCAAGCTCGAGCTTACGATGAAATCGATAAGACTGAAATGGGAGAAATGCTCAAAACTGCCCAAACCGCTCAATTAACTCACCCCGTACCCGTTTTAAGAGCTAGAGAGATCGATCGCTGGTCTAGCTCTCAAGAATATCAAAAATTGTTGCAAGAGCGAAAAAAAGGTTATAATGGTAAAGCATATTTGGGCGGATGGCGAAATTGGTAGACGCACCACACTCAAAATGTGGCGGCTTCGGCCGTGTCGGTTCGAGTCCGACTCTGCCCATTAAATAGAATGCAAAGGGTAATTAATACCCTTTGCTAACTAACCCTTAACCATTACTATCGATCGCTTTAATTACCAGACCAAGAAATCCAATTGTGAGAAGTGTGGGCGCATTTTCTTTCTCCTTTGGTAAGATCTGCTCTAGTCAGATTAGCACCTGATAAATCGGCTACGCTTACGTCAGTTCCAGCTAATTTGGCATTAGTTAGGTTCGCATCTTTTAAATCCGCGCCGTTGAGGTTAACATCGGTTATATTAGCCCCGCTCAAATTAGCTCCACTCAGATTAGCACAGCGCAAGTCCGCACCTGCTAGATCCGCACCAGAAAGATCTGCATCGCTTAAGTCTGCACCAATTAAGTTTACTTCTACTAAATTAGTCCCGACTAAATTGGCTTTTCTCAAGTCGGCATCGGTGAGGTTTGCCCTTTCTAGAGTAGCACCGGATAGATCGCTATTTCTGAGATCGGCATAACTTAGATCGGCTCGAGTTAAGTTAATTCTAGTCAGATTTACATTTTGTAAATTGATTTGGTGTAAGTAAACGGCAGTAAAATCAAATTGTCTGTTTCCGTATCTATCTATTATTTCCCGAGCGTTCATAATCTTTTTTCCTCAGTTATTTTTAGATCGATCTCGATCGCAAATTTTCGTTAACTGTCTCGGTTGTTATTAAATTTTATTAAATTAATCTATTTTTTTCCAACAGCAAAAGATTGCGATCGAAAGTTGATAATTGTGCTGTTATATTTTCATTTTATCTTAAAAAAAAAGTTTTTTGATTAAGATAAATAAATTTAAGTTAAGTTAGGATACTTTTTTCAATTTGACGATCCCGTAAGGCCTTAAATTACTTGAGATTGGCTGAAACGTTAAATAATGAAAAAATCTAAAAACTGGCGATATTTCCCGAGAAAAAAACCAATAATCTTATTTACAATTGTAATTTTATTACACTTATTTTTAGCTGAAAATGTTTTTAGTCAAGAAATAGATCCGATCTTTAATCTTCGAGATAGATTTCATCCTGTTGCGGCTCAAAATGGCATAGTAGCCAGCCAAGAACAATTAGCAACTCGAGCTGGTTTAGAAGTATTAAAAGAAGGAGGAAATGCGATCGATGCTGCGGTAACGGTAGGCTTTACACTAGCAGTAACTTTACCTCGCGCGGGTAATTTAGGTGGCGGTGGTTTTATGTTAATTCATTTAGCTGAAAATAACCAAAATCTAGCGATCGACTATCGAGAAAAAGCTCCTTTAGCAGCTACAAAAGATATGTTTCTCGATGAAAATCAAGAAGTAGATTCTTTAAAATCGAGGTTTAGCCATTTATCCGTAGGAGTTCCGGGTACGGTTGCTGGGATGATAATGGTATTAGAAAAATACGGCACAATTTCTTTAGAAAGAGCCTTAAAACCAGCCATAGAATTAGCCTCACAAGGATATCCTGTAACTGAATCTTTTCGCATATCTTTGGAGTTTGCCAGGCGATCTATGCAAGCTTCGACAGCTAGTATGGAAATATTTTTTAAACCCGACGGATCGGCTTACAATGCAGGAGAAATATTCGTCCAAAAAGATTTAGCTAATAGTTTAAAATTAATTTCCGAGCGAGGAAAAAATGCATTTTATCGAGGAGAAATAGCAAAAAAAATTACTGCCGATATGAAAGCCAATGGAGGATTAATTACTTTAGCAGATTTAGCAGCCTACGAGCCAGTAATTAGGCAACCAGTTAAAGGAAATTATCGAGGATACGACATAATTTCAATGCCTCCGCCAAGTTCTGGAGGAATACATTTAATTCAAATTTTAAATATTTTAGAAAGATTTCCCCTCAGTTCTTTAGGACATAATACAGCCCAATCAATTCATTTAATGACAGAAAGTATGAAATTGGCTTATGCCGATCGCTCGAAATATTTAGGAGATTCTGATTTTGTTTCCGTGCCAATTAAAGAATTAACTTCAAAAAAATATGCCGATCGATTGCGAAAAAAAATAAACTATTATCGCGCCACTCCCAGCCAAGAAATAGCCCCTGGAAATCCCTACAATTTAAGAGAAAGCAACCAAACAACTCACTATTCTATAATCGATAAATATGGCAATGCTGTCGCTAATACTTACACTTTAAACTTCAGTTACGGTACGGGAATAACAGTTCCTGGAACGGGAATTTTACTTAATAATGAAATGGACGATTTTGTTGCCAAACCAGGAGTTCCTAACGCTTTCGGTTTAATTGGTGGCGAAGCAAACGCGATCGAACCAGAAAAAAGAATGCTATCTTCAATGACACCAACTATCGTACTAAAAGATAATAAACCTTTTTTAATTACTGGCAGTCCCGGAGGTAGTAAAATTATTACCACCGTTTTGCAAATTATTACTAACGTTATCGATTTTAAAATGAATATTGCTGAAGCTACAAATGCGGTACGTTTCCATCATCAATGGTTGCCCGATCGCTTGGAAGTTGAAGAAGATTTGAATGGAGATACGGTGCGGTTACTAACTAGAAGAGGTCATAAAATTGTCCGCACAAACGCAATCGGCAGCACCCAAAGCATCACAAATGTTAATAATAAATTTTATGGAGCGAGCGATCCGCGACGACCCGATGCTTTAACAATCGGTTACTAGTAAAATAAAAAAATCGCTTTCTAGTGCGATCGTCAGTTAATAATTCGAGATATTTTATTTTTAGCTGACAGCTTCTCTAATTTCTTTGCGCCATTCAGGTTCGAGTCCCGGTAAAAGCTGTAAATACCAAGGCTTAGTTTCCAGCAACTTTTGCAATTCAAAGCGATAATATTGTTTGTGATGACCGATCGGGGCTGCTTGATATTTTCGATACAAAGACAATAATTTTTGTTTCATCAGATCTTCCCTCCTACTGTACGATCCTATTGATAATTATCCCCGATCGGATATATTTTTGATGTTTTTTAGCTATAAGATAAATTGAGAAATTTAAACGAGGAAAATGAATATTATTCCTGCTTGGTTGACAATTGCTGGGGTTACCTTTTTAATAGTTTTAGGAATCAATCGAATCGCTGCAGTTTCTTCGGAAGACTATCGCTGGTTCGCTCGTTTGCGACGACCCTCTTGGCTAACTTTTGAATGGGCAATTCCTTTTATTTGGATTTTTATCTTTACTTGCGGTGCAATTTCAGCAACAGAAGTTTGGCAAACAGCTCCCAATAATAACTATACTTGGTTCTTGCTCGGTTGTTATTTGCTTTGGGAAATATCGATTCTCGTTTATACGCCAATTATCTGTAAATTACGCAGTCTCAAAGCTGGAACTATTAGCGGAGTGGTAACTTTTCTTGCCGGCCTGATTCTAACATTATTAGTTTTTCCAGTCTCCGATCGAGCCGCTTATTTGATTTTTCCCCACTTACTTTGGAGTCCGATCGGCACTTTTGTCACTTGGCAAATGATGCAATTAAATCCCGACAAAGAATGAATATTTTTGTAACTAAAAACTTAAAAAAACTTGCAAGATCGATCGAAAATAGTAACAAAGATCTCTATACTAAATGTTTACGATCGCTTAAAGTAAAATAGCAATGACTCTTCCCGATTGGAATCAACTTGCAGATCTAGCCCTGGCCGGCCAAACAATCGATCGCACCTCGGCATTATCTTTATTAGAAGCCCCCGACGAAGTATTATTAGAGCAGCTAGCAGCAGCTTATCGAGTGCGTCGTCATTATTGGGGTAATAAAGTAAGACTCCATTATTTGCTCAACGCTCAAAGCGGTTTGTGTCCAGAAGACTGCAATTATTGTTCTCAATCGATCGTCAGCGCGGCCGAAATTGAAAAATATCCCCTCATTGCTAGGGAAAAGATCCTTGAAGCAGCCGATCGCGCTGCAAAATTACAAGCCGGTACTTTTTGTTTGGTAATTTCGGGTCGATCGCCCAGCGAGTTGGTGTTTAATCGAGTTTTGGACTCTATATCCGAGGTAAAAGCTAGATACGATCTTAAAGTTTGTGCTTGTTTGGGTATTTTAAGCGAAGCACAAAGCAAACGTTTGGCAACAGCAGGTTGCGATCGCGTCAATCATAATCTTAATACCTCCGCAGAATATTATTCTCAAATTTGTAGCACCCATACTTTTGCCGAGCGAGTTTCAACATTAAAAAATGTTAAGAGCGCGGGAATGAGTACTTGTGCTGGGGGTATTATTGGAATGGGTGAATCTGCCGAAGATGTAATCGAATTAGGTTTGGCATTGCGAGAATTAGAAGTAACCAGCGTGCCGATTAACTTTTTAATTCCGATTGCGGGAACTCCTTTAGCACAATTAAACCAACTTAACCCGCGTTATTGCTTGCGAGTATTGTGTTTGTTTCGTTTTTTACTTCCCAGACAAGAAATTCGGATTGCAGGCGGGAGGGAAGTGCATTTGCGATCGCTGCAACCTTTAGGGCTTTATCCAGCCAACTCAATTTTTATCGGCGACTATCTGACAACGGCAGGGCAAGCGGCAAAAGCAGATCTCGATGCAATTGAAGATTTGGGATTTGAGATCGAACGAGCCGAAGATATTGTCTGTCACGATCGAGTATCGCAATTTTAAATTTTAGAGTTAATACCCACTCAGTTATTTATTAGCTCGAGTCGGACGCATTTTGCGCTGGGCGCGTTTGAGAGCGACTTTAGCTGGATCGATTTTAACGGTAGCTTCAGCTAGAGGGATAGTTCTCAAAGTTCCCTCGTGAGTATTAACTTGATAAACTAATTCGTTTGTCATATCCACAGCAGTCAACCAACCACTATTGGGATGGTAAGCCCCCGTTTCAATATCCAACCAGCCAGCCCCAGAAGCCAAATAGCCAGGTTCTACGCCCGGAATGGTAAAAGTTATAGTATGGCCGGTTACAATCAGTTTATCTTTAAAATATGGCTGCTCGGAGCTGTGAAAATCGTCTCTGATCCAGCAAAATTGATCTGAAGTTTGTGCTTCTAGAGGCATATTGGGATTGACACCAGCATGAACCAACCAAATATCGTCTAAATCGAGATAATAAGGCAAACTTCTCATCCAATCGACATGAGACTGAGGAATGCTGTTGCCGTAGCTAGTGATGGTAGCATAACCGCCACTGTAAAGCCAAGCTTGAAAGCCCTCCATCGACATTTCTTGACCGTTACCCACCACATCGAGTAACATATCCTCGTGATTGCCACGAAGACAGTGATATTTATTTTTAATAACAAGTTCGACAACCTCAGCACTTTTAGGCCCGCGATCGATCAGATCGCCAAGAAAATAGACATTATCGTCTTTACCGGGGGCGATCTCGTTTAATAGAGTAACTAGCGGATCGTAGTGACCGTGTACGTCACCAATAAAAATTCGGCGATTTGTCATTGTTTGTTGTCAGTAATCCTTAATTATATTAACTGCGTTCGGCTTGTTTTAATTAATTTAGAAGTCGTTTTGGTTCGATCGACCAGTTTAGTATAACAGCCAACTCCCTGGAGTTAGCAAGAAATTTTCAACTTCCGTGCTTATATTACCTATTGCTATTATTCCCAGATCTTATTCTGTTTTTGCGATAACAGTAGGGAAAAAATCTCAGTTTATTATAAAAAAGACGAGGTCGAATCGGGCCTGTAAAGTTAATGCGGGAGTAAAAATCAAATTGGTAACGGCAAAAATTAATATTCTGCAAACCCCCACCAGTTCGGCTTGGCTAAAGCAAGCGATCGCCAATCTAGATCTAATTTTACTAGATCATGCCCATTGCGAACTTAAAGCAGCGAGCGGGGCGATTAATTTAATGTTTCGCTATCCCAGACACGGAAAACTAGTCCGGGATCTTACGGAAATAGCCAAAGAAGAATTAGAACATTTCGATCTATGTTTGCAATGGTTAGAAAAAAGAGGAATTGCTTACGCTCCTCTCAACGCCCCACCTTACGGAGCTAAACTCAAAAGTCAAATTAGCCGTCAAGAACCAGTTAGATTGTTAGATTCTTTACTTATTTCTGCATTAATCGAAGCTCGTTCTCACGAAAGATTAGCAATGCTAGCAGAAGCGATTCCCGATGTAGAATTAGCTAAATTTTATCGATCTTTAGTTAAATCGGAAGCTCGTCATTATGGAATTTATTGGGTATTAGCCGATACTCTTTTTGATAGAAATATAGTCGCAGAGCGATTGCGGGAATTAGGAAAAATAGAAAGCGATATACTATTAACTTTACATCCAGAACCCAGAATTCATAGTTAAAAAGATTTAAGTTTTCGCCGAAGTTAAAAGGAAAAGGTTACAGGCTTAATTCAGATTCAAAACAATTATAAAGAATTACAAAAATCAAGGGATTTTTCGAGAAAAAATACCGACCATAAGAAAGAGGCAACCAGATCGGAAAATATCAGCGGAAAAATATGCATAACTTTAAAGATTCCCTAAAATCGGGATTGAACAGCGCGATCGATGCCATGCAAAATATTAATCCCCAAAAAACTTCATATTCGATTCAAAAAAGCGATCGAATAGACTTTGAAACTTACGGCTATAGAATTGAGAAAGAATTAGGTGCTAATCCTGTGGGTGGTTGCCTCACTTACCTAGCCACGCAACTAGATCGGAATGAATTTGTTGTTATCAAACAATTTAAGTTTGCTAACTCAGGTGCAAGCTGGGCTGGATATGAAGCTTACGAGGCAGAAATGAAGCTGTTGCAGCAGCTAGATCTTCCTAACATACCTCGCTATCTCAATTCCTTTGAAACTAAAGAAGGCTTTTGCTTGGTAACGGAATACAAACCCGGTGTTTCTTTAGCAAACAAAAATGACTATGCCCCAACTCAAGTCGAAGAAATAGCGATCGCAATTTTAGAAATCTTAGTCTATTTACAAGGGCAAAATCCTCCGGTGATTCACGGTGATATTAAACCGGAAAATATTTTGGTTAATTGTCAGGAAGAAAAAATAGAAGTTTACTTAGTAGACTTCAGTTGGTCTAGGGCTGAGTCGCCGGAAATAGCAGCTAGCAGCACCGTTAAAGGTACTTTAGGCTTTATGCCTCCAGAACAAATTTACAACCGTCAATTGAGCCTAGCATCGGATCTCTACAGTTTGGGAGTAACGCTAATTTGTTTGTTTTCGCAAACTAAATCCACACAGATAGGTCAACTAATTGGCGATAGTTCTGGGTTTAAGGTGCGACAAATAACACCAAAACTAGATGCACCTTTGATTAAATGGCTGCAAAAAATGGTAGCGTTCAAACAAAAAGAGCGTTACAAAGATGCAGTTACAGCTTTAAACGCTCTCAAATCAATAAGATCTAAAAATAATAAAATACAACATTATTGGCAACGATTGAAAAATCAAAAGCCAGCAGTTTGGTTGGGGATGGGCACTATTAGTGCTATGGCGGTAATAGGAACTTCCGTATCGATTCATCAACAAGTCAATAGTACCGATCGCTTGCTTTCTACTGGCGAGTGCGATCGATGCAGTTTGATCGCAGCTAACCTTGAAGGTACTAATTTGGTGGGTGTTAGCCTCGAAGGAGCAAAACTGGCCGAAGCTAACCTCAAAGGTACTAATTTGGTGGGTGCTAAGTTAGCTGGAGCGGATCTGGCCGGGACTAATTTAATTGGTGCTAACTTACAAAATGCGGAATTGGCCGAAGCAATTTTTTCCAATCATAAATTAGGCGAAGCCCAACTTGGAGGGGCCAACCTAGAAAATGCCGACTTGCATAAAGCTAATTTACAGTCGGTTAATTTGGCCGGATCTAATTTATCTGGGGCTAACCTGAAAGGGGCTAATCTGCGTACTGCTGACCTCTGGGGTGCTAATCTCTGGGGTGCGGAGCTCAAAGAGGCTAATTTAGCGGGGGCTTCTTTATAGTTTTCTTTATTGAATTTTGCGTTGTTTTCATTTGCTTATTTGGGTGGTGCTGATTTTTATAGTACTTGTCTGATTGTTGCTCGGTTAACTCATGCTGACTTGCGGGGTGCGGATCTGAGTCGGGTCAATCTGCGGGGTGCGGATCTCTCTTATGCTAATCTCAAGGGTGCTAACCTCAGAGGTACTAGTCTCAGACGAGCTAATACTAAAGGTGCTATTATGCCGGACGGTCGGAGAAATCGTTAGTATTTTAAGGCAGAGAGGAGACTGGGAGTAAGGAGTTTTTAAATTTGAAACTGCTTAGGTAATATCTAATTTTGAAACAAGTTAAATATTAATCTTCCCGTTGCTCCCAATGCTCCCGATCGCCCTTAAATTAAGGTCTGAATAGGTGAGAATGTTGGGGATGATAGAGGCGAGATCTGGTGTTGCTGATATTGTCTTTTAAAGCAGGACTGATGAGATAAAGGGTAGTTCTAATTAATTTTTCTTGACGAGTTTTTGCGGCAATATTTTTTAAAGGAACGACCCAAATTTTTTCGTCGGGCCAGCTCAGGCGATAACATATTGCTACTGGGGTATCTGGGGGATAGTGTTGTAATAGTTTTTCTGTTGCTGTTTCGATATGGCGGGCTGCTAAATAAAGGCACAAACTAGCTTGATGGGCTGCTAGAGTGGCTAATTCTTCTTTTTCTGGTACTCGAGAAGCACTGCCGCTAATGCGAGTTAAAATAATAGTCTGTACCAGTCCGGGAACGGTTAATTCTGCTTTTAATTTGGCTGCTGCTGCTTGATAAGCACTTATTCCGGGAATTAGCTCGAATTCGATTTCTGCTGCTGTTAAAGCTGCGATTTGTTCGCGAATGGCACTGTACAAACTAAGATCTCCCGAATGGAGTCGCACTACTGCTAAATTTTTTTTTACCCTGGCGATCGCGATCGGAATTATTTCTTCTAAGGTTTTGTTACCTGTGGGAATTAATTCGGCTTCTGGTTTGGCAGTTGCTAAAATTTCTTTGGGAACGAGAGAATCGGCGTATAATATTACATCTGCACTGGAGATAATTTTTTGTGCTTTGACGGTGAGTAATTCGGGATCTCCTGGCCCCGCACCGATGATATATACTGCACTTTTGAGGGGGCTAGTTTTCACTGAGTTTAGTTTTTTCTTTTGAGACGACATCGGGTAATGGTTTTTTGAGTCCGTACAACCAAATTAATCCTGCGATCGCGATCGCAATTTCGATTAAACTAATTACTTGGGCTACTCGCAACGGGCCTAAGTACAAGCTATCGGTACGCAATGCTTCGATCCAGATTCTCCCGCTACTGTATGCTGCCATGTAGGTAAAAATTATCGTTCCTACTTTGAATTTATCTTTATGTTTCAATCCCCAGAAGAACAGAAACATTAACAATGCGAACACCATTACGTTCCAAATCGATTCGTATAAGAAGGTAGGATGAAAATATTCGTTATTGATGTATTCTATGGGTCTGTTGTTGGGAGGGATGTATAATTTCCAAGGTAGATCGGTGGGACGACCGAATGCTTCTGAGTTGAAAAAGTTTCCCCATCTTCCGATCGCTTGTCCTAAAATTAAGGATGGTGCTACTAGATCGGCTAGTTGCCAAAAGGATACTTTATTGATTTTGGCGAAGATTAATGCTGCGATCGCTCCGCCAATAATCGCTCCGTGTATGGCAATTCCTCCTTTCCAGATCGCAAATATATCTCCCGGTCTTTGGGCGTATTCTTGCCACTGAAAGATTACATAATAAAGTCTGGCGCATGGAATTGCTCCAATTACTAACCAGGCTGCTAGATCGCTGATTAAATAAGGTTTGACGTTCCTTTGCTTTGCTAAATATTCTGATAAAAATACTCCTATTATTACCGCAGAGGCGATTAAAAGCCCGTACCATCTGATCGTTATCGGGCCGATCTCGATTAAAATTGGCCCGGGAGATTGAAAGGTGAAAGCAAAAGGGTACATTTTTCCCATTCTATTATTTCGGATTCATTTTATCACCTTTTTGTGGTTCTCCTAAAAATTTTATTTTTTTTCTATTATTTCAATTGCCAGAAAAAAGGCGATCGATTTTTAATTTAAGGTTTATTATTTTCCCATTGATAGACAAAAATATCGTGGGGTGTGCTTCTTTTATATCCGGCTCGATCGAGGGATTTTAAAACATTTTCTTGGCAAGAAACGAACAATCCAACATTAGATTTTTTTTGACTGTATGCTAGTTTTATTATTTCTAATAAAAGAGTAGACAATGTTTCTGTTTCTCCACTAATATAACCGATCCAAAATTGTTGTTTGTCTATTGTTGTAGGACTTTCGATCGCTATATCTGTTATTGTTTCTTTTTCTTTTAATCCCCAAATTTTGCCTAGTTTGAGACGATCTCTTATTTCTTGTTCTGTTAGTTCTTGACATTTATCGCTAATACTAGCATAAATAATTTTATTTTTTTTTGATTCTGGATAAGAATTGTATTTTGTAATTAAAGAATAGACCCGATCGAAATAATCTAAATTGAGTTTAATTATTTTATTGCTAGATTCTTTAATAATTTCTGCTTCGTAAAGAGTATATTTACCAATGCGATCGCGTTTTTTTCTTTTCCATGTATAAGTTTGCATCGCTTTACTATTCGACCAAACACAAGAACGAGATCTACTAATATTATTTTCTAGTAAATATTGATTTATATGTTTTTCTAGCAGGGAAATTATGGATAAAAAATACTTGCGATAATTAGGATGTACGCGAAAACCTTCCCACCAAGATTCATTTTCTGAGATTAAAAACACTCTTCTTAAGGCTATAGGAATATCTTCAGCAGTAGTAACAACAAAAATTTTACCGCGACTATCTTCGATCCATTCATCCCAAACTAATGGAATATAATCTTCGGAGTCTTGCCAAGTATTTTGGCAAATATTTAAGA
>CAYWIH010000070.1:0-16244 GCA_964458305.1 uncultured bacterium
GAAATTATTAATATATTAGTTTGATTGGGGGCGATCCCACTCGCAGATTGATTATTTTCTGTTCTTATATCTGGCAAAAAGTTTGCTTCGATTTATATTATAAAAATTAAATATGAGGATCTTATGAGGATTATCTTTTTATTTATAAAAAAAACGTGTATTAAAACTGAATTAAGTCGATCGAGCGGTAAATTCGTTACAAAAATTTAAAATTAAAACTACCAAATTCTGTTAGATTCCCGATAAGACATTAAAAACAGATTGTCTTACTGCAATACCCGATTCTAGCTGCAATAAATTTTTGACGAGATCTTCGGCTTCTTCGAGATTAAATCGAGCGATATATTTCATTACTTCAAGAAAAGAATTGTTGTTTACAATCAACTCATCTACTCCCAAACCCAATAATATGGGAATACCGAGACTGTCGCAAGCCATTTGACCGCAAGCAGCAACCCCGATCCCCCTGACTTTAGCCGCTATAACAACTTGTTGGATCGATCGCAATACTGCCGGTTCGAAAGGATCTGCTAAATGAGCTACTTTAAAGTTAGTTCGATCGGCTGCCATGATATATTGAGCGAGATCGTCAGTACTAATAGTTAAAAAATCCACTTCAGGAGCGAGTCGATCGATAGTTATTATTGCTGCGGGAGATTGTACCATGATACCGAGGGGAATCGTCTCGGCGCAATCGATCTTTGCTGTTGCGAGTTCTTGTTTAACTTCGGATATTATTGCTTTTGCGGCGTTAATTTCTTGAATTGAAGTTACCATGGGCAATAATATCCTAATATTAGCCTCGATACTGGCTTTTAAAATTGCCTTTAATTGGGTTTTAAATAAGTTTGGCGAGTCTAAAGTTTGACGAATACCGTGCCATCCTAATAGTGAATTAGTTTCTTGGAAATTAAGCAGATCTAGAGTAAGAATGGTAAGAGGACGATCTTCTAAAACTGCGGCGATCGCTCGATAAACTGCTAATTGTTCGGCTTCTTCTGGATCTTTCAGACGATCTAAAAATAAATATTTGCTGTCAAACAAACCTATCCCTTCTATTCCCAATTTTACAGCGCGCTCGGCATCTTCTACCCCGACAAGATTAGCTGTTAAAGGTATGTTATATCCGTCCTGAGTTGTTGGTTCTAAACCCCATTCATTTTGATTTCTTTGCAGATCTTGTTTTAAATTTAATTCTGCTAGTTGGTCTTCGTTTGCTTGGGTATTAATTTGCCCCGTATATCCGTCGATAACAATTTCGGTATTGGCTGGAATATTCCATAATTTCGCACCCAAACCAATTACCATCGGAATACCTTTAGTCGCGGCTATTTTAACAGTTTCGCTTTTAATACTGCCTGCTGCCAAACAAATTCCTAAGACGGTTTCGTTGTTAAGATTAATCATTTCCGCAGGAGAGAGATCGTAAGCGAATATAATTCCCGATCGATCTAATTCAACTGAATTTAGCTCTTCTGCTAACAACTGTAATATTCTGATTCCGATATTAGTTAATAAGTTCTCTAAATAAGGTTCTAGATCTTTTTCGTAATTAGCTAAACTTTCTTCTACGATAGTTTTCCAAGCATTTGCCGCCGTATATTCTCGCTCAAAAATAAGTTTTCTGATGCGAGCGAGCCAATTTATATCTTCTAAAAATAGTAAATATATCCCGAAAATATGGCGATTGTTTTCCGTTATAAAAAAATTTATTTCTTTTTTAAGATAGTCGATCGCTGCTTTTAATTTTTCCCATTCTCGTACCGGATTTTCATTTTTTTCTTGGCTAATTTCTGGCAATAAAGGTCGATAAAAAATTGTCGTACCAGCAGCCACTCCACCAACAGCAGGAATTGCTGTAAAACTGATTTCTTTTTCCCGTTCGGGCGAACCGATAATTAATTCTTTTCTGCCTAACAATTGCGATAAAGCATCGATCGCTTCTATTTTATTTTCTCCAACTGCTGCAATAACAATTTCATCTCCTCTTTTGAGACCCAAACTGAGAACGCGATCGATACTTTTAACATTTACTGCAGCCAAATTATGATGCAAATTCTCTAAAGTTATTTTTGCCCTAAACTCTCTAGCTAAATTAACAAGATCGGCGATTAAATTAAGGGATACTTTTTGATTTATAATTAACTTTTCTTGTCTAAATTCTTCTTTTTCCGCTTTAGCGATCGATTCTACTATCGTTAAAACCCGATCGAGATCGGCATTTGTCGAGATTTCCGATGCTATGGCGATCGCCCCTTCCACTAACGGCGCGTTGCATAATTTTACCCGATTTTGCTTCTCGGGTTCCAGCAGTTCGATCGCTTCTAAAACGCTATTTTTAGCCCTTTTTCCGTCCACCAGTACCGCCACGCCAGTTTCTCGATATACTGACTCTAGAGCCGCTAAAATCTCAACTCTCCCCACTCCACAAGCAGTAAATTCGATCGGCCCTGCCCCTATTTCCTTGGCTAAATCTGCCACTGCTGCCGCTATTTTCGCACTTTGAGAAACAATTAAAATGCTTACCATATTTTTACTGTTTTGTCAATACTCGGAGACTGCGGAGACGGTTGAGAGCTGCTGCTAACTCGAAACGACGAAAAGCAACTAAATCGCCGCGAGGATATTGGGTTAAAATATCTAAACCGCGAACCTCGATATCTTCCATTATCAGATCTAAAATTTTTCTCAGACTGCGGGAATTATTTGTATAGGATTGTTTGGCATAAATAATTGCAACTGCGATCGCCTGTAATTGTCCCGAGTCTACAATTTGCTCTACTGCAGCTAAATCGATATTGAAGTTACCAAAACAGACTTCATCGAGACTTCTAACCTTTAATTTTACCGCTTTGCGTCCGCGACTCGGATCGATGCTATCCTTTAAAGGAATTCTCGGAGTTATTTTACCGAAACTCGTACCGCCTTCGGCAATGCGATCGCTGGGAAAAGAAGCCGCTATTTTTTTCGCTTCAACAGTGACATCCCGAGGTAAAAAATTCTCCATGGCGATCGCAGTATCGGCAACTTCAAAATAATCCCCACTCCCGCCGATAACTAGGACAGTAGAAATATTATAATAGGCATATAATTGGCGAACTTTATCGATAAAAGGGGTAATTGGTTCGTTATTCTTAGCTATTAACTCCTGCATCCGCCGATCGCGAATTAAAAAATTAGTAGCAGCAGTATCCTCGTCGATTAATAGTAATTTAGCCCCTACTTCGATCGCTTCAATAATGTTAGCTGCTTGGGAAGTACTACCGCTAGCATTAGCGGTACAAAAATTAACAGTAGAACGATTTTGCGGTAATCGATCGATAAAAGGAGAAATATCCACTCCAGCGATCGCCCGACCGTCTTCGGCCCTTATTTTAACAGCATTAAGATCTGTAACTACAAATTCTCGTCCATCTTCAGGAATGCGATCGTAAACCCCTAACTCGATACTGCGTAATAAAGTAGACTTACCGTGATAGCCACCCCCAACGATTAAAGTAATCCCTTCTTTTATCCCCATTCCTTTAATTAAACCGCAGTTAGGACAAATAAACTCGACTTCTAAAGATGGTGGAGATTGAAATGGTATGACATTATCTAGTAAAGGTCGATCGTCTACACCACTGCGTCGCGGTAAAATAGACCCATTCGCCACAAAAGCAACCAATCCTTTTTGCTTTAATTGTTCTCTGAGCCAATCAGCATCTTCAACAGTTTCGACGTGCTTTTTAATTTCAGTACCATTTAGGGAAAAATATTTAAGGGAATTCTCGACTATTTTAGGTAAATTTTCGCATAATATTTCAGTTGCTTGAAAACCTAATACGGTTCTTCCTCTGGCCGGCAAGCCTACCACAAATCTAACTTCTATATTATTATCTTCAATGAGAACCGAACTGCGATCGATTACTTCTTGTTTCGTTTTGGCGATCGCGATTAAACCGCTTTTACCCGTACCGCGATCGGAACTAAATTTTTTGACTGCTCGATCGAATTGACGGGTAAGATAATCTCTCAGGGCAATTTCTTTAATTTTAGAATCGTACAAACTCTCAGGAAACCCAGCAATATCCTTTAAAATTAAGATTCTTAGTTGAGAAGGGCTTGCAAAAGGATCTCCAGCTACTCGATCGATCTTTAAGGTAAAATCTTCAAATTGATAACTTCCTTCAATATCTTTATATGCTTTATAACCTCGACCGTCTATCCTCGATAAAATAGAGCGAAGATTGTTGTCATCCAACATAATATTATTGTTTTTAATGGTCTCGATCGACTAATTAAAGCGAATTTTAGTTTCTGTCTGACTTAGATGGGAAGTATCGCCATTTAATTCCATTTTCCAACTATTTTCTAACTTTACCAGTTTTACCAAACAACAAAAAGTTGCATTAATAGTCGGAGTTGCTCTTAAAAGTCCGGCACTAGTTCCCAAAACTGACGCGCCATGACCTACTAATAATATATCTTCGCTATATTTTTCTACTAAAAACCTTGCCGTTTCGGCCGTTCTGTGCATTACCTTGTCGTTACTTTCGGGATATTCGGGAACGATCGCGCTACAATATCCTAAATCGATGCGAGGATACTTCGCTGCCAAAGTTTCTTCGCTGAGTTTTTGCGGCATTTCCGGCATCCAGTCGGGATTGAGCCATTCCGATAGACCTGCTTCTAATTTTATTGGTAAATCTAAAATTTCGGCTACTTCATGGGCTGTTTGTACCGTACGTAAAAAAGGAGAAGCAAAAATATGGGCGATCGACTCCGATTTTAATCTTTTTCCCAATTCTTTTGCTTGTACCATCCCATCTTCAGATAAAGGCGGATCGTAAGGACGTTCGGCACTCGTGAACCAATCGAGATCGACGAAATCAAGCCGGTTTCCGTGTCTGGCAATCCAGATTGTTTGACTCATTATCCTCTCAATAATCGCTTTAAATTTTTTACTTGTTACCGGAACGATTCTTTGTAATTTACAAAAAAAATCGTAACAATCTTTACCGGCAGTCTATAATTATAAAGCACTGTTATTCGAAGCACTTCGAGCCAGCTTTTGAGCGACAATATAACTAAACCCCTATTGTTGTCAGGATTCTCGATCGTTTGTTGAAGCGAATATTTGTGCGATCGATACCCAGATTAATAAATCTTTCAAGGGTTTTACTTAAGTATAATAACCTATAAAATACACTCATGCCATCTTCTTAAAAATTTTACAATAATTAACTATATAAGGTAATATACTTAACATATGGCGAAAGCTAGAAGGCATATGCCTCACATCTATCTGCTAGTGAGAGACTAGCGATACTAAGTAAATTAAGGATAATTATTTCCTAAATGTAATATTAAGCCATATTAACCAAGAAGACATCGGCTAGATCGACTAAGCCGAATGCAACTAGGCGCAATAAAAAGCTAGTATAAATAATTTGCGAACTAACGCCATTGTCGCCTTAACAGTAAAGGGATTTCATTGAGAAGCCCACCCTATCTATTAATGACCATAAAAAGCCCATATCAAAAATAGCAGCAGCAAATGACGACTACAAAAAGAGCAACTGATACAGTTAGAACTTATCTTCGAGAAATAGGTCGAGTACCATTATTAACTCACGAAGAAGAAATTCTGTACGCCAAACAGGTACAGCATTCGATCGCCTATGAAAAAATTAAAGAAGCTCTAGCTGAAGAACTAGAAAGAGAGCCAACGGAATTAGAATGGGCTGAAAAAGCAGGAGTAAGCATAGCAGAATTGAGAAAAACTCTCAAAGCGGGTGATTTTGCTAAGCGAAAAATGGTAGAAGCTAACTTGCGTTTGGTGGTATCGGTTGCCAAAAAATATATTAAACGCAATATAGACTTACTAGATTTAATCCAAGAAGGAACGATCGGAATGCAGCGAGGGGTAGAAAAATTCGACCCCACCAAAGGCTATCGCTTCTCGACATATGCTTACTGGTGGATTCGCCAAGCAATAACTAGAGCGATCGCCGAAAAAAGCCGCACGATTCGCTTGCCGATTCATATTACAGAAAAATTAAACAAAATCAAAAAAGCACAGCGCAAACTAGCCCAAAATAAAGGCAGAGCGGCAACAATTGCCGAATTAGCTGAAGAACTAGAACTAACTCCCAAACAAGTTCGCGAATATATAGAAAAGGCTCGTCAACCATTATCCCTAGATATTCGCGTAGGTGATAATAACGATACCGAACTCGGAGAACTCTTAGAAGATACCGGCCAATCTCCAGAAGATTATGCCACTCACTCCTCTTTACAGTTCGATCTCGAGAAATTAATGGCAGATTTAACCCCCCAACAAAGAGAAGTTCTTTCCCTCAGATACGGTTTGGCTGACGGACAACCCCTAACTCTAGCCAAAATAGGAACTAGATTGAATATTAGTCGCGAAAGAGTCAGACAAATCGAAAGAGAAGCACTCTCAAAATTACGCAAACGCAAAGCTTACATTCGCGAATATCTAGCCAGCTAAGAAAAAACTTTTACTAAGTAGTCTGTTAGACTTTGTCAGGGTTTTTTGCTGGGTTAGTGGTTATTTTAGAACGAAGAAGGGGAGCAAAGCCGAAAAATCTATCGTTTAAGATTGCCGCGCTCCTCGATCGACTTAGAACTAACTTAAGAGAAGATAGGTGAAGGAAAATCCCTCGATACCCCATAAAAAAGTTGCAGTTGCAGTTATAGGTAATAAAAATAACGAAATATTAATCGCCAAGAGATTGCCAGGTGGTTCTATGGGCCGAATGTGGGAATTCCCAGGGGGTAAAATCGAGGCTGACGAAACGGTAGTAGAATGCATAATTAGAGAAATTCAAGAAGAATTAGCAATTACTATCGCAGTAAAAGAGCATTTGATTAGTATCGAGCATACTTACAAAGATTTTCATATCACCTTGATAGCATATCTGTGTTTTATACCACCTCTTCCTCAAGAAGTAGCAGCAAAAAATCCAGAACCAAAACCTCTTGCTTGCTCGGAAATTCGCTGGGTAAAAATAGATCTGCTCGATCGCTATCAATTTCCAGCAGCCAACCTGGCAATTATTGAGGCCCTCAAAAACTACCCACAACAGCAGCAATTATTTGTTTGAGCGAACGTTTTATATAGAATAGTATAAAAGTTAGCTCTTATTTTTGTTAAAGTAAGCATAGCAGCGATCCAAGAGTTGGCAATATAGCTATTAACTTCAGGATAGGCTTAAAAAACTTTGAATATACGTATTCGTATCCCCCTTTTGAAAACGTTAGTAAGGCAGAAAAGTGGTAATGACCACCGCTAAACCCGTTAACAAAGCTCCGATACATATTAAGGAGTTTAACGCACCAAAGCAATCCAAACTGTTTCTAGCTCTCAAACAACCTCAATTTAGCGGTCAGCTCCAGATAACAGCACCTTCGGGACAAAAATGGAGTTTCTATCTCCATATGGGCGATTTATTATACGCCATAGGAGGGCCTCATCCAATAAGAAGGTGGAGACGAAACATTGCACTTCACTTACCCCAAATGACCTCTGGTTTATTAGAATTACCATCAGAACTAGCCGGAAGCGATGATGAAGAAGACTCTAGCAGGTGTTGGGAGTACGAATTATTGTGTTTGTGGGTAGAACAAGGAAAAATCACCTACGACGAAGCAGTAACCATTATCAAGGCAACCTTGGTTGAAGTATTATTTGATATTACTCAAGTAATGCAGGTTAAGTGCGAACTCAAGCCAGATCAATCATTATCTCGCAAGTTGGCTTTAATTGATGCAGAAGAGACGATAGCAGAAGCACAAAAACTCTGGGAGGCTTGGCAAAACGCCAAAATAGCCGATCGCTATCCGAATACAGCTCCGATCATCAAGCAGCCCGAGCAGATGCAAAAAACTACTAAGGCTCAAATATATCAAACCCTCAGAGAATTGTTAGACGGACAGCATACCCTGCGGGATCTGGCCGTACAAATGAAAAGAGAAGTTCTCGATGTCACCCATTCGATGGTGCCATTCATTCAAGTGGGTTTGGTAGAGTTGATAGCGATAGAAGATCTGCCACCACCAGAAATAAGAGAAAAAGAAGTTTCAGGGCCGCTTATTGCTGGAGTTGACGACAGCCCGCTAATTTGCCACGTGCTCGAAGAAATCGTCTCCAAGGCAGGTTATCGCTTTATGGCAATCAACGAGCCTTTAAAAGCAGTTGAAATTATTTCGAATCAAAAACCAGATTTTATCTTTTTAGATCTGGAAATGCCCCATACTAACGGCTACGAACTTTGTACCCAACTGCGTAAAATTGCTTACTTTAAAAATACTCCGATCGTGATCTTAACCGGAAACGACGGTTTTGTTGACAAAATAAAAGCTAAAATGTGCGGCGCGAACGAGTTTCTTAACAAACCAGTGTCGGCAGAAAAAATACTCGGAGAAATTCGTAAGTATTTACAGCAAACAGGATTAAATTAGCAATATTACCAAAAGTAACGATCCGATCGGGGTAGGAAGGAATTTTACCCTAATTTTTTACAATAAAATTAAGCAGATAGTAAAAAACTACAGCAAGAATGAGTAAAACCGTTGCTGAGGTAATGAGTCAAAATCCAATAACTGTAAAAGCCGAAACTGCCCTAAACGAAGCAATTCAAATTATGGCAGATAAAAAAATAAGCGGTTTGCCAGTAGTGGATGAAGGGGGAAAACTAATAGGAGTACTGTCAGAAACAGATTTGATGTGGCAAGAGACAGGAGTCGATCCGCCACCTTATATTATGATTCTTGACAGTATTATTTATCTCCAAAATCCAGCTCGTCACGAGAAAGAAATTCACAAAGCATTAGGCCAGACAGTAGGGGATGTAATGAGCGAAAAACCGATCGCTATTTCCCCAGACAAAACTTTACGAGAAGCAGCTCGTTTGATGCACGATCGAAATATTCGCCGTTTACCAGCGATCGATTCTGAAGGTAAAGTAGTAGGTATTCTGACTCGCGGTGATATTATTCGTACCATGGCCGCCGAAAATTAACAAAAACTAAACGTAGTTTTAAAAATATGAGCGTAACACCCGAGTCAGTAAAAACATTACTAGATTCTGATAACTTTGGCGATCGCATTAAAGGGATCAATCAATTGCGGCAATTAGAAGTAAAAACAGCTTTTGAAATGGTTTTACCTGTAATTTCAGATCCTAACACCCGCGTTCGCTACGCCGCAGTAAGTCAGTTAGATACTCTAGGGGTAGAAAATAAGCAAGAATCTCTCGAAATATTGCGCGATCGCCTCTTTAACGATCCCGAACCCGATGTCAAAGCAGCCGCAGCAGACGCTATTGGCGGACTTAAGTTAACCGAAGCTTTTGAAGATCTCCAACGCGTATATCATCAAACAGATGAATGGCTGATTCAAGTTAGTATCGTGGCGGCTTTAGGAGAATTTGGCGATCCTAGAGGTTTTGAATTGCTTAAAGCAGCTTTGGCTTCAGAAAACAGCCTCTTACAAACCGTCGCGATCGGTTCGATGGGAGAGTTAGGAGATCTTCGCGCAGTAGAAGAATTAATCCCTTTTGCTGAAAGCGATGATTGGCAAGTTCGCTATCGTTTGGTACAAGCTTTGTCTAAATTGGGAGGGGACAAAGCACATTCTACCTTAGCAAAACTGAGTCAAGACTCTTCCGAACAAGTAGCCGCAGAAGCCAAAAAGTATCGGGAGGCACAAGAAAGTTAATAATTAAAATAAAAAAAATCTAAATAAAAGCAGTAAAGTGCTATTGATATGGTATTATTTGCCTCGCCATCTTCTACTCGAGAAGGGAAAATTAGCCGTGTCACAGCAAATTATTGCTAAATTAATTGTTGTATTAGTAGGTAGTTTTATATTAGGGTGGGTCGAAAAGTCTCCAGCGATCGCAAAAGAAGTAAAAACAGAATCTTTATTAGTAGCTCGAAATTGGCAAACAAGACAGCTCGAACAATTATTAAGCCAGGGAAGAAAATATATCAAAGCTAAAGAATATGGCAAAGCTTTGAGCGCGTATCAAAAAGCAGCCAGTTTAGAGCCAAAAAATGCCAAGATTTTTTCAGCGATCGGCTACATTCAAGCGATGCAAAAGAATTATGCTGATGCGACAGTTGCTTATCGTCAAGCGATCGCTCTTGCCCCCAACAACGGAGATTTTTATTATGCTCTAGGGTATAGTTTAGCCAATGCTGGAGATAATTTAAAAGCCGAGGCCGCATATCGTCAAGCGATCGCCAAACAGCCGAGAAATGTCAAAAATTATTTAGGATTGGGAGTGGTACTCTTACGTCAAGGAGATTATCAAGCGGCAACAGATATGTATCGCAGAGTAATTGCTTTCGATTCTAGCAATATAGAAGCCCACGAAATTATGAGCAGTGCTTTAATTAAGCAAGGCAAGAATAGCGAAGCAATTAAGTTTGTTGAAGAAGCTTTAGAACAATTTCCTCATAATAATAATTTACGGCTACAATTAGCAGGCCTAGAGTTACAACAAGGCGATCTCGTCTCGGGACTAGAAAATTTGCAACTTGCAGAACAAATCGAGCCGCGCAATGCTTTAATACAATGGAAAATCGGGAGTATTTGGCACGAAAGAGAAGATTATAACCAAGCTCTACGGTATTACAGACAAGCAATCGTTCTCGATGCAGATTTAAACGAAGCTTTAAACGGAATTGGCGAAATTTTAATTTCCCAAGGGGATTATATAGATGCGATCGTAACTTATCGCAAATCCCTCGAGAAAAATCCCAAAAATCCCACCGCTTATTATTATCTTGGTTTGGCTTTACAAAAACGAGGACGGGATAAAGAAGCGATCGCTAAATTGAAAAAAGCCAAAAAATTATATCAAAATTTAGGGGATCTTAAAGGAGTCAAAAAAGTTGAAAATTTACTTCAAAAATAGCTCTAAAACTTCTACCGTAGCCAGTCCAGTTTTTTCCCAACTAAATAACTCGGCTCGAGCGAGACTGAGTTGAGACAATTTTCCTCGCAACAGAGCATCTTTGCCAATATTTTCGATAGCAGCAGCGATCTCTTCGCTGTTGTAAGGATCGAGTGAACTACCTACACTAAATCAAAGATTGTACAGTAGGCAACAACCCAGAAACCAGCGTAGTAGTAGATTTCTTCTAAAGCGATCGCATTTGATATTATAGTTGATAATTTCTCTCGAGCAACATATCCGAGGAATTTTACTCTTTCTTGCAAGCCTAATTCTTGGGATTGTCTGATAAAGCTTGGTTTATAGTTTCTACGACGATCTTAATTTTAGTTTCTGATAATTCGGGCCAAATAGGTAAACTAAGCACTTCTTTTGCCAAAGTATCGCTGACTGAATTGGCCGAATATTTTCCTTGATAAACTGGCAATCGATCTTGAGGCACGGGATAATAAATCATACTGGCGATTCCCCGATCTGCGAGATATTGTTTTATTAAATCTCGCTTTTGATTTAAAAAACGAATTGTATATTGATGGAAAACATGACCCTCGGTTAAATCTGGCGTAATAATAGCATCTATATTGGCCAAGAGATCGTTATAGGTTCGAGCTACCCTTCTTCTTTGCTGATTCCAATTATCAATATACTTAAGCTTGATTCTCAAAATGGCCGCTTGTAAACTATCTAAACGGGAATTGTAACCGAAAAACTCATTACGATACTTTTGCTTCGCCCCATGCACCCGCAACATCTTTGCTTTTTCAGCAATTTCGTCGTCATCGGTAACTATTAAACCTCCATCACCATAAGCACCCAAATTTTTCGAAGGAAAAAAAGAAAAAGCACCCACATCGCCGATCGCACCTGTAAATTTTCCAGCGATCGCCTGTTTTACCTCTTCTTGACAATCACTCTGACAATTAGTACAACTTCCATAATACTTAGCACCAAAGGACTGGGCACAATCTTCAATTATTGTTAAATTATTAGCTCGAGCGATTGTAATAATTTGTGCCATAGCTGCGGGATTACCATAAAGGTGAACTGGCATAATAGCCTTAGTTCGAGAGGTAATTTGCTGTTCGATCGCTTTCGGGTCGATATTATAAGTATTGGGTTCGATATCGACAAAAATCGGCTTGGCACCCACATTACTAATTGATTCGGCCGTCGCAAAAAAACTAAAAGGGGTAGTAATCACCTCATCCCCTTCCCCAATATTTAAAGCCCTCAAACCAATAACTAGAGCATCCGTTCCCGAATTAACGCCGATCGCTTGTTTAACTCCTAAATATGCTGCTGCTTCTGCTTCAAAGCATTCCACATCCGGCCCCAAAATAAATTGACCCGATTCGAGGACTGCGTTGACTGCTGTTTGAATTTCATCTTTTAGGGTCTGGTATTGCTGTTTGAGATCTAAAATAGGAATTTTGTATGAATTCATAAGTTAATACTCGGGCAAGAATTTAAATTCTATCTCTGTTTTGCGTTTTGTGAAAAGACCAACAATTTCGATATGTTTAATAACAGCAAATTTAGCGACAATAAAAGGAATCTTCTGCAAGTTACAAGAACTCCTTTAAAACTTCTGCCGTAGCCATTCCAGTTTTTCTCCAACTAAATCGATTTGCTTGTTGCAAGCTCAGTTGAGATAGTTTACCTCGCAATTTAGAGTCTCGATCGATGATTTGCATTGCATCAGCAATAGCTTCAGTATTATGGGGATCGACTAAAATAGCTGCATCTCCGGCCACTTCTGGTAAAGAGGAAAGATTCGAAGTAATCACAGGTGTACCCATTGCCATTGCTTCAAGTACGGGAAGCCCAAAACCTTCCCACAAACTGGGAAAAACCAAAGAGATGGCATTAGAGATCAAAATTGGCAATTCTTCGGCACAAACGTATTCAAGAAATTTTACTCTTTTTTCTACGCCTAATTCTTTCGATCGCGCTTTTAGTTGAGGAGTATAGCGACGATCTGTCGAACCAGCAAGCCAAAGTTGAGATTCTCGATCGCATTTAGCAAAAGCCTCGATCGTCCGATGTAAATTTTTGTGAGGATCGTGACGACCTATATAAAGGAAATAGCGTGGATTTTGTGCGGTTTTAGCTTGCTCTAAAACTCGATAACGATCCCGATCGTAAGCTAACAGAATCGGCGTAATTTTATTAGCTGGAATAGCAAAAAAATTTTTAATATCTTCAGCTGTAGCTCGAGAATTACATATAATATGTTCTGCTCGATCGAGAACTTGAGGCAAGTAATAGCGAAAGTAGTTTGTTAAAGGGGAAAATGGTCTGGGAAAACGTAAAGGTATAAGATCGTGAACCATTACCACATAACGGCAATTTGTATAGATCGGAGCTTCGGGAACTGGAGAAAACAAAAGAGCAGATTTGAGTTTCTGGTATATTTGCGGTAGTTTAAACTGAGTCCAAAATAAACGACTTATGTGACCTTTACTGCCTTGTGCAGGAGTTAATCTATCGGAGATGGGATAACAGTTAAAATTGTCAAATTTTTGTGCTGTTAACAGAATGGGATTGAGTTCTTGAAAATGAGGGACTACGTTCGCTGCATAGGTTGCTATTCCAGTCGGTTGGGAAAAAAGAAAGGAAAGGTTTATTAAAAGGCGATCGAGCATTGTGAAATCAACTAAAAAGACATTTCGAATAACTTCTGTAAGTTTAGTTTTGCAAATTCTCTTGCTTAGCGCAAAGATATGTAAATATTATGACTGAATAACTGGACAAATTTACTAAAAATAAATTAAAATTTAGCGCGGTTTAACTTAAAACATACCCTTAACAAGAAGAATTCTTATAAATCTTCTTCTGAACGTTTAAAAACACAAAAAAAACGTCCTTCGAATCAACTAAGTTGGAGTTGTTTGTGAGCAATATTTTAGCCAAGTTTTTAAATAAAGCAGAAAAATTGAGAAGCTATATACCAATAAATCAATCCTGGTGGCTAAAGTATGACTTGTTAAAAAGTTTAGTGAGAAGGGATTTAGAAGCTCGCTATAAAGGTTCTGTATTAGGGAATTTATGGCCCTTACTGAATCAGTTATCTCAATTATTAATTTATACTTACGTTTTTTCGATCGTACTTAAAGTTAAGTTAGAGCTAAAAGGGTTACCCGCAGATAGCAATATTGTTTTTGGATTGTGGTTATTTGCAGGATTGTTACCTTGGATTTCCTTTACGGGAGGATTAATGCAATCGGCTGTTTCGGTAATCGGACAACCAAATTTAGTGAAAAAAGTAGTATTTCCTCTAGCATTATTGCCTTTAGTACCGATTTTATCCACTTTTATCGAGACTGCTTTTGGTTTAGCGGCTTTAATTATTTTAGTCGCTGTCTCATCGGGAACAATTCACGAAACATTAGCACTTTTACCATTGATTTGGATACCACAGTTATTATTAACGGCCGGTTTGGGTTATTTAGCAGCAGGATTGACCGTATTTTTGCGAGACATACCACAAACTTTGGGAGTAATTATTAATCTTTGGTTTTACATGACACCAATAGTGTACCCCTCATCAGTTATTCCCGAACAATTTAGAGAATTAGTATTTTGGCTCAATCCCCTAGCAGCGATCGCGGAAGTTTATCGCGATTTGATTTTGGTAGGAGAGATAACTCATTGGCGAGAATGGGGTGTTGTCTCAATTATTTCTATAATTGTATTTTGGTTAGGATTATCGGTTTATCGTAAGCTTCGTCCTGCTTTTGCAGATGTTTTATAGTTTGTTAGTTGAAATTCCCCTATTAGATCGCTCGAGTAAGTAAAATAATATAGATATTTTGGCTTTTTCAAGAATCTATTGCGGGTGAGGATAAATAATGGGAGAAAACACTGTCATATCTTTAAAAAATGTCTCTAAGTGTTTTAAGCGATACGATCGCCCGGTCGATCGTCTCAAAGAAATTTTATTACCAAAAATCAATCGAGGGCGAGAATTTTGGGCACTCCAAGATATTAATATCGAAATTCCTCGCGGCGAAACAGTCGGAATAATCGGTAGAAACGGTTCTGGAAAAAGCACCTTGTTGCAAATTATTGTTGGTACTTTAGCACCAACTAGAGGCGAAGTACACATTAAGGGCCGTATGTCGGCATTATTAGAATTAGGTAGCGGTTTCAATCCAGAATTTACTGGTCGGCAAAACGTCTTTTTTAACGGACAATTGTTAGGATTGAGCAAAGCAGAAATTGAAGCCAGATTTGACGACATTGCCAGTTTTGCCGATATCGGAGATTTTATCGAGCAACCTGTAAAAACCTATTCTAGCGGGATGTTCGTTCGCTTGGCTTTTGCTGTAGCCGTTAACGTGGATCCAGAAATTCTCATTGTCGATGAAGCTTTAGCAGTAGGAGACGTAGTTTTTCAGCATCGTTGTATGCGAAGAATGCGCCAATTAATGAACTCTGGAGTGACCACTTTGTTCGTATCCCACGATCCCGGAGCAATTAAAACATTATGCAATTCAGCCTTGATGATTCATGACGGTAAGATTTACAGTCGGGGTCGTCCCGAGCGAATAATGTCAGAATATTTTAAATTAATGACAAAAATAGAAATAGGCTTGTCAGAAAGTGACGAATCTTTTGAAACCGAAGGAAATACTTCTTTTGAATTTTCTCAACAAAAAATTGCAGAAGATAAAAAGACTTCTCAACCCAGTCAAATAAATTATTCCGAGCCTAATTTCCCGGAAATGATTCGCAGAGGAAGTAAAAAAGCTACTATAGAAAATTTTCAACTAATAAATCAACAAGGAGATACTTCAGAAAATCCAGTTTTTGAATTTAACGAGTTAGTAACTTTGTCGATCGATATAAAAGCAAATGAACTTTTAAAAGGGTTTATATTTGGCTTTTATATTTGCGACAAAAATGGTAACGAAATTATCGGCACTAACACCTGGGAAGAAAACAAACCGATCGGCAAATTAAATTCTGGAGAAAAACTTCAAATAAACTTTCAATTTAAACTACCTTTGAGGGCAGGTTCTTACAGTTTAACTGTTGCCGGAACTGAAGACCTAGCATCTGTAACTTGCGATTGGATCGACAGAGCAATTGTTTTTCAAGTATTGCCCCCAAGTACGGGAAAAATAATTCATGCTTTAATAGATCATCCAACAACGGTTAACGTTATTAAAAATGGTGTCCCAGTTAATTGTTAGAACAATTATTCCAAAAAGTTGTTTAATAATAGTTAAAAGGATCTATAGCGATCGTAAAAATTGTCAAATAAATTTT